>JBASFO010000065.1:0-7547 GCA_049653065.1 Minisyncoccia bacterium | reverse complement strand
AAGCAGGGCCTCGTCAGTGAGCCGGTCGGTTGGAGAAGAGGGAGAGGGAAGTGGTGGGGGTTTAGAGGGCGGCGAAGTGGGAGATAGGGGCGGCGTAATAGGCGGCGTGACGGGGATGGGGAGCGGCCTAAAGGGCGCTGAGGGCCGCGTCGTATCTACAGGACCTTTGGGGAGCGGTTTTGGAGCGGTTGCAGTGGCGGTAGAAGTTCCGGTCGTTGATGCGCTTTCAAGAATCTCAGTTAGGAGAGTTTCAAAAGGAGAGGGAACTGAGGGAGGGGAAGGAGGATTTTCCGCGGCAGGCACCTGCACGATTGTATTCGTCTCATACGGAACACCGCGAAACTCATGGTACTGCGCGAGCACGGTCGACCAGAGTCCGATGACGAGTGCAGCGGCCATGCCCGCAAAGTGCTGAAACATACGTATATGCTACGCCACTATGAGCGTGAAATACAGCACCACTCGTGGTATTGTGCGACTCGAAGGTGGCTCATAAGAATGACCACACTTTGTTTTTCTAATGTGGATTACCGCTAAGAAAATCTAGGCGCGGGATTAGTTTAATGGCAGAACGCGAACCTTCCAAGTTCGACGCAGGAGTTCGATTCTCCTATCCCGCACCAATATCAAACTCATAGGAATTTTTCCGGAATTAGCCCCCGCCGAATGCAATTCCCGCCAATGCATTAAAGGCATTCCGCGCGCTTCGCGCGCGTGGAGGGAGAGGTTCACAAAATTCAAAATCCGAAAATTTTCTGGAGGGGCAATACAAATACAAGGTGTGCTTACCCCTCCCGCCCAGCGCGCACTACTTCCGCTGTTTTAAGGAGAAATTATAAAACGGCGGACTCCCTCTAACGTTTCTTCTTGTAAACGCTATCTCTGAAGTCTATAACCGCGATGTAGACGATTTGCGCGTGGGCGTTAAACGAGAAAATAATTCGGGTCTTTTGCATGCGCACGCGATAGTAGCCTTTCCATGGGTCGGTGAGTCGTTCTAAATCAACGGCAACGGCTTCGCCGTCGAGTTTTTGGAGCGCTCGCCCTATAATTTCAATAATAACCGCATCTGCTACGTGTTGCTGTTTGAGAAACTTATCGGCCTGGCGCGAGAAGTCGAACGACCAGTCCATTGTGGAAATTAAAAACTGGCGCGAACTTTGCGGACGCTCCCGCGAACTGGCTTCTTGTATTTGCGTACGATTTCGCGCTGTTCGGCTACGGAAACAAGCGGAAGTGCGGAGGCGCGCAAATGCATCATTTCGGCGCGTACAGCCTCACGCACGCTTTCGCGCGCTATCTTCGCAATATCCTTTTTGAGGGTCGCTGTGGTCATGCCCGTATTATACCACAATGGCCTGTTAACATGCATCTATGCGCTACTTCCTCTACGCCCGCAAAAGCACTGATGTCGAGGACAAACAGGTTTTGTCTATTGAGGCGCAACTTGCTGAGCTTCGCGCGCTTGCGCGAAAAAATGAATTGGAAATTGCCGAGGAGTTTGTCGAAAAGAAATCCGCAAAAATTCCTGGCCGCGCGTATTTCTGCCTCTGACCCCCTCTCTGAAAATCAGGAGAGTTTGATGATGGTGGGGTTATTGAACCACGCTCGAACCTACTTTAGCCAGCACCCAAACTCCTGATTCCTCGCGGCGGGCTGGGCGAGCGCCGAGGCTCTGCGAGGCGCGAGTCAGGGGTTCGGGTGTGTGGAGAAATAGGTTCGAGCGTGGTTCAATAAGCCCACCGCAGTGA
The DNA here is from genome assembly GCA_049653065.1 of Minisyncoccia bacterium. Lineage (GTDB taxonomy): Bacteria > Patescibacteriota > Minisyncoccia > Phycocordibacterales > Phycocordibacteraceae > C7867-001. Next base: position 5,796 of record JBASFO010000065.1, on the reverse strand, counting down.
GCAAAACAAAAACAGCCCCCAGGTCGTTTTTGTTTCCGAGCGAGGATGCAGGGATATGCCTACATATCCCGCACACTCTCATGCTATTTCAGGAGACTGAGATGCCTATGGTTCTAGGGAGACTGAAATCCCTACGGTTTAGACAGCTTCCATAGCGATTCAAAAAACTCTCTGTACCCGTCAGCCACCGCCTTATTGGTGATGGTGAAGGAAAGGACCGGATTGCCAAAGATATTGAAAGTAAGATTGTCTGGCCAAATATCGGTATCAACAAGTCCGGTTGAGGTGCCAGGGAAGATGCGATACTCCCATAACTGTCGCCATTTACGTGCCTCAGCAAGCCGTGGACGCATTGATTCCATCCCGATATAGCGCACACGCATGCGTTTTTTTATGCGCGCCTTCTCGAACTCATCGCTTTCTCCTTCACCAAGAGTTGCAAGGAAGTTTTCTGTCGGCCCGCAGATAGCTACAACTTCGCTATCTTCAGCCACACGATCGAGCATGTCGTATTGGTGCATCATGAACGCAGTCTCTCCCTGAAATACCTCGAAATCCTGTTCATGTTTGCCGCTATATCGTTCCTGAAGCTGGCGCGCGATGGTTTGTGCAGCTAATCGCTTCTCCTCAACAATTGAGAGGAGGCGGAGTGGGGGATTGGCGCTAAATTTCTTCCTGCCGTTCTGTATTACGTGCTTTGCAAGCCCTAATTTCTCTAGACGCTCTAGAGCGTCATAGACGAACTGCCCATGGAGGCCAGTCGCATTGATGATCTTGGATGAACCAACGTCATGCCGGGGAAGGAGAGCAAGATATACACGGGACTCCTTCTCTGAAAGGCCAATGTGCTCTAACTGCTTGAGTAATTCCTTATCTGATATTTCATCAATATTTACTGACATATTCATATTAGGACTATATATTACAGAGTCTTAATGTCAATATATTATCATCATTTATGATTGACATTATCAATATATAATGTAATGATTCTTAAAGAAGTACATGTTCATTACAAAGGAGAACGTTATGTCGAATTACGATCTTGCCGAGCTTATCCAGGCGACTTCGTACAGCGAATGCCTTGCATGCGTTCCAACAAAAAGCGGCTACCATCGAGATCCAGACTCTGATGAGTTGTGGGGAATCACAAGAGCCCTCCGCAATTTAGGCCTTGATCCGAAGGCAGTGGACCTCGCGGTGGAAGCTGAGGGTAATGGCTACTACCTGACGCATTTTGCTCGCTACAACACCTGTCCGACATGCATCGATACGAAGGAATTTATTTCTATCGTGAAGACGATGCTTGATGCCAAGGCTTAGGCGTGAAGCGGATCAAACTTGGGAGAAGGAAACTTCTCCCCCTTATCGGGCTCTTGAAGCGATTCAAGATCCCGTCAGGGAGAGCGTTCTATGAAAAAACCGAAGTCTTGGGAATATGATGTTTCGTCTCGAATCATGACCGGTTGTTTAATCAACGGTCCGGGCGGCAAGTTCATCGTCGTTCGTGTAAGGCAAGGCGATAAGGAAAAGCGGCTCATCTGGGCGACGGGGTTGTGCAACCACGTCAGTCTCGTCGAAGAGTGTGAACTACGATTACGAGATGGATGGGATGACCATCATGAGGATATCGATGTCTACACACTCGGCGGTGGCGAGATACGTGCGAATCACAAAACACGTACGTACTACCTCTGGGGCGAGAGTCCCGAATATGGGATGGAGCCAGATCGAGCACAAACCGTCGCTGACCTCAACGAACAGATGATTGGATGGACCACCGTCGGCACGGAACCGCCTGAAGGTACTTTCGATTACTACCTAGAGGCTTGTCGCATAAACCGCGCCAGAGCTAATCCGGGTAGCTGGATTTAGTACCTTTATAACTGCCGATGCGAGAGCGTCGGCAGTTGTTTTTATAAGTTAGGGCTCTAGGGCGACCGAGACGGTTCGATTATGGGAGACTGCACACTCTAGTGCTAGTTCAAGAAATTGAGATTCCCGATCATTTTTTTGTTTCTGTTGCAGATGACCACAGGAACATAAGTATTGATCTCAAAGCCTCAGAAATCTCTTTTGATCTGATAATTAGACCGACTATCTCAGTATCGGATCGGTGAAGCGTAATAGAAACGGACTCGCCGTAAACGTTGAGCCCGAGCGGTATTTTAAGAAGCGTTTCTGACAGAGTGCGCACCTCGCGCAACTCAAGAGAATTGGAACGCACTGCAAAAGGTCCTGTTACCGTTTTGCCCGAGACCAGCATTTTGAGAGATATCTTTCGACGTGTTCGCTCCGGTATGTAGTAATCGGTAATATATTTTTGCAAATCCTGGTGTATTTTTTCTATCCCAACTAACTCAAGCATTTCCTTTCGTTCGCGCAGGTGATCTTGGTATACACGTTTCACACCCTCAACCCCTTCATGGAAAATGATCTGTGGCTTGGTCGCTGCTGAAGCTACGAGGGCGCGTAACTGTGGCAATGCTTCCTCCACCGCTTCTATGTGCGCTTGTTTGAGATCAAGAAATGGTTGCAAGTCCTGCGCCACAAGATATGTGCGCTTTCCCTTGACGGTTTCCGCTAGTAACCCCCTTTCAATAAGACGAGGGAGGAATTCGTAAAGAGAAGAACGCTTTACGCCAGATTTTTCCGCTAGGTGTTTTGGAAGCAGGGGACCGTTCTGAACTGCCGCAAGGTATACACCCGCCTCGGCCTTGGAAAGTCCCAACTGCTCAAGATTCTTCGCTATATTCATGAGTGTTGATTATTCCGACACTTCATCATATAGGCATATTGATTTATATGCAATCTATAATGTAGTGTCAGCAGCAATCAGTCGAATATTGCGACTGATGTAGGAGGTAGTTATGACAGAGTCTCGTAGCATAAGTGATCCGTGGACGGAACCTTTTGGCTGTTTCATCACCCTGATATCAATAGTAATTGCACCGATCATTGGCATAGTACTCATTGCATATTTCGAGAAACAACCAACGAGTGGTCCCGCAAGCGTTCCCGAGCAAACCTTCATGGAACGAATCTGGGCTCTCGAAGACGCGCCCGTGGGTACTCTCGTTACCTTCGGAGGTGACGACATAGGAGTTGTATGTACACGTAGGACAGACCATGTATTACGCACGGTACTCGACATCAGGGAAAATCTCTATGCATGCAATGTGTCTTCCTTAAAAGAAGAACGTACTGCATGGGGTTGGGTAATCCACGCTCATGGCAGACTAGATAGGGTATCGGGTGTTGCGCTTCCGTGCGAACACCCGCTTCGCGAAGCTGTCATTAATGATGAACTTCGCAATCAGGTTCCAGAGTGTACGTAACAATAAGGCGGCGGACACACATGTCCGCCGCTCTCTTTAGAGCATGCGACAACTATTTCGTAACATCTGATCCATACTTGCGTAAAACACGGCCAGATCGAGCTTCTTCTGTTCGGTTCCGCGAAATATGCAACGAATCTCTCAAGTGCCGCACCGCCCACTCATCGCGTGCTATCGTATAGATATACAAAGCTCATCATTAGTTTCATATGTATACAAAACTCATACGAGAAGGAATGGTAGTGGTCGTCGCGGCTCTCGCTGCACTCTTTGGAGCGGCGCTGCTTATGCCGCTTTACGCGCATGCCGCGACTGATTGTGGCTTCACGCGCGATTTTACGATAGGTACGACCGGCGAGGACGTGCGCTGTCTGCAAAAGTATTTAAACAGCGCAGGCTTTGTGATCTCTTCGAGTGGGCCTGGTTCTGCGGGGAGCGAAACCTCGCTTTACCAAACCGGCACTTCCGCTGCCGTAAAGAAATGGCAGAGCGCTAACGGCCTGTCTGCGAGTGGTATGTTTGGGCCGCTCTCCCGCGCCAAGTATAAAATGCTCATCGGAGGTAGTACGTCCGGACCAACGCCCTCAGTACCGTCGACTCCGTCCGTCACCTCCTCTCTTGCAAGTGAGGCGCGCAGCGCGCTCCTTGAAGCACTCTCGCGCTATGAGCTTGCGCAAAGCGACTTTGATGATGCGGAGGATGAGGACGATGACGTCGGGGATGCTGAAGAGTTCCTTGATGATGCACGATTCGCGCTCATTGCAGGTATGAAGGCATTCCTCAATGGCACTCTTGCAGTTGCAAAGAGTCACGCTATTGATGCAAAGGGCGATGCGGAAAAGGCGCTTGATGAGATAGACAGTGGCAATAATAACGGCGATGAAGCGGGTGCTGAGGAGGCGATAGACGACCTTGATAGCGCGATAGATGACGCCCAGGATGACATTGATGAAGCGGAAGATGATGGGGAAGACGTGGACGAAGCGAAGGCTCTGCTTGATGACGCACGCGAGGCGCTCGATGATGCTGAAGACTCATTTGATGATGAGGAGTGGGACGATGTGCTTGACGCTGCAGATGAAGGAAGGGACTTGGTCGACGAAGCGCTCGATTCAGCTGGACTCGACGGCGGCTCGGATGACGAAGCGGACGCCGAGGAGGCGCTTGATGAGGTAAATGACGATCTTGCGGATGCACGCGACGCGGTCGAGCAGGCGGAGGACGATAATGAGGACACGGGCGACGCAGATGATCTTCTCGACGAAGCTGAGGATCTCATCGAGGAAGCCGAGGATGCCTTTGATGATGAGGATTTCGACGAAGCACTCGACAAAGCTGAAGAGGCACAGGACCTCATCGACGAAGCACTCGACGAGTTCTAGAGAAAAAGAAAATAGAGAAGGGAAAGAAACCGGCGCTCATAGAGCGCCGGTTCTCGATCACCTAGAATATTCAGTATCGCCCCAGAAACGAAGCGCATTTTGCAGGCGCTTACGGCGGTTGCTCAGACGTTTGATTTCAGCCCCGGCAAACCAACCGTCAATAGTCTGCGCGGCGCGCATTTGGTTTACTTCGATCATGTAGTAGTTGATAGAAGTAATTTCCTTTCGCAATGCGAGCCGTCGGTTCACTAGGAACGTCTTGAACCACTTCATGATTTCAGCTCCTCTCAGGCACCGAGACATTTCAGTACCTGAGTGGGAGGGGCGATCGATTGTTTGATCGCCCCAAAGTTGGAAGATGAGTCAGGTTTTCGCAATTTGTTGTTCGAGTGACTCCCACGCTCGCGCCCAGTCCTTCACGGGACCTTCTGCGTGGTATCGATTTGCTGAGTTCGTCGGCTCGACATCGACCATTGCTGGCCAACCCCGTGCTCGTCCCAGCTGACAAATCCAATCATATTTTGCTCCGTGGTGGTAACCAGCGGTGCAAATGACGAAAGGAATGCCTGCTCGTTCCGCGCACAGCGCGACCGCAAGTCCGCATGGCTGATCGCTCTCGTTCCAGGGCGACATAGGCGCATGCGGCATGAAGAGGTCGGTGATAACGCCGTCAATAGGCGTCGCCGAATCCGTGAGCTTTTCGATACCATCGCTTTCAGTCCAAGCGGTAACAACTTGAACACCGGCTTCGGTAAGTACTCGCCTTGCATCTTGCATATGGCTTGACTCATCTTCAACGACAAGGATCGTCAGAGGCTTCTTCATTGTGTTCCTCCTGTCAGACGCGAACAAACTTCGCGCCTGAATTGGAGGGAGAAGCCGAAGCTTCTCCCTGCACCGCTACTAGCGCACTTCTCTGATCATCTTCAGGAGTGTTTGTTGGGCCAGTTCGTTTTCACGAACAAGACCCTTGCTTCTGAATTGAAGTTGCGCGAAACGGTTCGGAGTCGAGGAGATTGAGATAATCTTTCGACCCGGCAACCGCTCGGCGATGTATTCACCGTATTGGTAGCGAC
>JBASFO010000064.1:0-8194 GCA_049653065.1 Minisyncoccia bacterium | reverse complement strand
GGGGTATACTGCCAACGACTATGGACTATATCCTTTACGCCGACGGCGGCGCGCGCGGAAACCCGGGACCCTCCGGAGCAGGCGCGGTTGCGTTTAACGCGACAGGGAAGCGCGTCGTGGAGGTGTCCGACTACCTCGGCGTTGCGACCAACAACATCGCTGAATATGAGGCAGTGATTCGGGGACTTCAAGCACTTTCGGCCGAGTTTCCTCACGACTACTTCAAAACGCACCGAGTGTGCGTACGCATGGATTCAAAGCTCGTTATTGAACAGATGAAGGGGAATTACAAGGTGAAGCATCCCAACCTCGTGCCTCGCTACCTTGCACTGCGTAATTTCATTACCAGAAACTACGGCGAAATTTCTTTTGAACATGTGCCACGCGAAAAGAATACGGATGCGGACGCACTTGCAAACGCGGCAATGGACAAGGCCCGGTAGAGCAGACATGAGAAGTGTATGAGTCGGCTCTTGCTTCTTGCGGCGCTTGGGTTTGCGTTTGGAATCCTCGCGGCTTCTCTACTCTCCTTTGGATGGCCGCTCGCAGGATATACCGCACTCCTTGCGGCGCTTTTTCTCATACTGTGGTTCCGGCAGCGTAGTGTCATGCTCCTTGCGACGTTTTGTATACTCGCGGGAGCAACGCTCGGCATTTTGAATACGGAGCGGGAGCCCGATACGCTCCCCGAACCGTTTCTCGACATCATCGGGACCAAGACTAGTTTTTCGGGCGTCGTCGTGGAGGATCCCGATATACGAGAGACCACGAAGCGCATTACGGTTGAACTGGAGCGAGGAGGGGAGAGGACTCGGTTTCTCGTAGTTACGGCGCGTTTCCCGGAGGTGCGCTACGGCGAGCGGGTACGCATCGAAGGAGTTCCTAAGTATCCCGAACCGTTTACGACAGAAAATGGACGCGTCTTTCGCTATGATCGGTTTCTCGCAAAGGACGGGATCTTTGCGGTCGTATCTTTTGCACACAGTGAAGTCATCGGGGCGCGCGAAGGAGTGTGGCTCCACATACGAGGAGCACTCTCCGATATAAAATTCGCTGGGATTACTGCGCTCTCTGCAGCGCTTCCCGAGCCGCACGCCTCGCTTGCCTCGGGTCTCATACTCGGAGGAAAGCAGGGGCTCGGAGCATCTCTTCTTGATGACTTTATTCGCTCAGGACTCATCCACATCGTGGTGCTCTCAGGCTACAACGTGATGATTATCGCAGAATTTATTATGAAGCTCCTTGCGGGTGTGTCCCGCAGGTGGGCTGCGGCGCTTGGCGCGCTCACCATTGGCGCCTTCGTGCTTGCAGCAGGTGCCGGCCCCGCATCAGTTCGTGCAGGGCTTATGGCGGGTATAGCGCTCTACGGCCGCGCGACGCTCCGCACCTATGACGCATTCCGTGCGCTCGTCTTCGCGGGCGTCCTCATGCTTCTTTGGAATCCCCGTATCCTGGCGTTTGATCCAGGATTCCAGCTTTCCTTTATCGCGACCGTGGGACTTATATTTGGAGCTCCACTCGTGGAGCGGTGGTTGGTATGGGTGCGTATAAAATTCTTGCGAGAAATTGGAGCCGCAACCCTCGCCGCACAAATCGCTGTGCTCCCGCTTCTCCTCTATCAAAGCGGCCTCTTCTCTGTGGTTGCACTTCCCTCAAATCTCCTCGTGCTCCCCTTGGTACCCTTTGCCATGCTTGCCTCGTTTATCGCACTCATCGGCGGCATGCTAGTTCCTTTCTTTGCCGCTGTCATTGGGTTCCCCTCATTCCTTCTCCTTTCTTATATTATTGGCGCAGTTGAATTTGCGGCACACCTGCCGCTGGCCGCTTTCACCATTCCTGAGTTTCCCTTCATACTCGTAGTTCTCGCCTACGCGCTCCTGGCACTCCTCGTCCACCACCTCCACCGCTCTTCTCGTTCTTCTCGTTCCTAATTCTTTATTTCATTCCATTCTTTTTATGTAGTCACCATATACATTATTATGACGATTGCGATACTACTGTATATGGTAGAAAAAGAGACAAAGAGGGGTATGAAGTATTTATAAGATGAGCACTTTAGACAACTTCTTCTAGGAACCGTTTCTCGACGATGCTCCAATTCACGTTTAGGAGAAACGCGTCTACGTAGTTCATTTTGTCTTTAGGTACATAGTCCACCATATACGCATGCTCCCACATATCGATAGCGAGGATGATAGGGAGGCCCGCAAACTGCCCGAGCTCATGGTCGCCCACCCACGCAGTATGCGTTTGACGCTCTGCGGGATCGTAGTACACCACCACCCATCCAATGCCACGAGTAGAGGCAACTTCTTTTAGGTGCGCAATAAACTGCTCCCATCCACCATACTTCTCCGTAACCGCATCCATGAGGGGGGAGTCGTCGCTTGGCACCTCGGCCCCTCCCTCAAACTGCTCAAAATAGTACTCATGCATGCGCATGCCATCAAACTCAAATCCGAGTCTGCGCCGTAGTTCATTGATCACGTAGGCGTTCTTGGTCGCATCCTCAGTGCGCAGCGTGTGAATGGTGTCGAGAATGAGATTCGTATGTTTTACATACCCCTCATAGAGAGCGAGGTGTACTGCTATTTGTTTCTCTGAAAGCCCCTTCAATTCTCCTAGGTCAAACGTGCGTGCGGTGTAGGTCATATGCCTCTAGTATATCCCTTACTACTTTGCAAAAAAGTGGTAAGGGATATATCCTCCTGCCTCATACGACGGCGGTGTAGTACCATGCGGGCATGTGTCATCAAGAGCGCACACTGTGTTTGTTTTTCCTTCTTCCCGTGAATGAAGCAGGGTCAGGAGTGAGGACATGAGGCGGCGCAACGCGCTCTTTGGCGCCCTCGCGCTTCTTTGTATCCTCACTATCGCCATCTGTATCTTTGTGTTCGTGCGGAGAGAGCCCGTACTAACCGTCGCCTTTCTTGATGTGGGGCAGGGGGACGCGATATTTATAGAGAGCCCAACCGGGCTACAAATGCTCATCGACGGCGGGCGCGACCGCTCCGTACTCCGAGAGCTTGGAAAACGTATGAGTCCTTTTGACCGTTCGCTCGACCTTGTGGTTGAAACACATCCGGACGCCGACCACATAGGGGGACTCCCTGAGGTGTTCTCACGCTACCGGGTTACCGCCTTCCTCTCGCCAGGAATTGAAAATGATACGAGTCAGAGTGAGGCACTTGATCGTGCGGTGCTTGCAGAGGAGGGGGTGGAGGTGCGTGTTGCGCGACGCGGTATGCGTATCGAACTTGGCGAAGGCGCGTATGCCGACATTCTTTTCCCCGACCGCGATGTCTCCCATGTGGAGACTAATTCCGGTTCAGTCATTCTCCGTGTGGTGTATGGCGAGAGCGAGTTTGTACTCACGGGAGACGCGCCGGTGGCGGTTGAGAACTATGTAGTTTCGCTAGACAAGAGCGGTCTTCAAAGTGAAGTGTTGAAAGCCGGGCACCACGGCTCGCGCACGTCTACAGGAGAGGCGCTTCTTGCCGCCGTTACTCCAGAAATCGTGGTTATCTCTGCGGGGAAGGACAATAGCTACGGGCACCCGCACGAAGAGGTGCTTTCCCGAGTGCGCGCCTCCGGTGCGCGCCTCTTAAAAACCATGGGGGAGGGAACCGTAGTGCTCGTTTCAGACGGAAAATCGATTACAGAGCAGTAGGGTATACTTCTCCTATGAAAGGCCCAGGCGCATTACACGTGTTTGAAGGGGGCAACCAAGATAACGATATGAGAGATTTGAGCCTCGCGGAGAAGTTTATACAGGCATACGCGATAGACGCTGCAGAGGCGACTCAAACTGATAAAACACAAGCTCCGTATAAGATAGTTCGTGAGCTTGATCCCATGAAAGATACCTGGGAGGATCTCTATTTTTTGCGACCGGGAACTGACGCCGAGTTTACTGCAGGGAAAATCGCGCAACTCATAAACAAAATCGGAGGGAGGCTCGAAGTGAGAAGGGTTGAGAAAGCCAATGAGTAATGCTTTGTATAGAGCTAAATGAAGCGGAGCGGACTTGGTAAGGTCCGCTCCTTTTCTTTGTATTCCTTGGTACCGCTAGATACAGAAGTTCCGTTTCAAGGGTGTGATGTTCCCGCCATAGCGTGCGTGAAAGACGCGGGCGTTGTCGAAGATAAGCATCCCGCCCTGCTCCCACCGTTCTTCAAAGTACTGACCCTCGATACATGCGAGGAGCGTGCGCATAATCGTATCCGCGTATGCTCCCCGTATGAGGTACCCAAGGATGCCGAGCCTCACTGAGAGTTCCTGGAGGATGCGACCGTTCTTCCGCAGCACCTCGCCGACGACGCGTTCGTATCCCTCATCCTCATCAAAGCACCGATGGTACTGGGGCTCGGTTATAAGAAACCGAGGATCATAGCATCGTTCTTTTCCCATCGCTATGCGTTGTGCGGATTCCTTGAAACACGCCTCTTCAAGGAGAAGAAGGTGTCTCGCTGTTGTAGGCATCACCACGAGTGTCGACGAATTCCGCGCACCGTTCGTTCGTTTCGAGAGCGCAAGGTAGCGTCTGGAGTCGTTTGAGGGATCGAGGTGATCTTGATGGAAAAGCAAGGAAAAGCGTCCGCTTGATCCTCCACCATAGTCAGGCAAGGTGTTCGCCACACGAGACGAGTTGATACGCACGATGTGTGTGCCTTCCTCGAAAATCCTACGAAGCTCTTGGGGAAGCTTTAGGACGTGGTATCCGTCGATGCTCTGTTCCACGATGGGGAACGCGCATGATTCGAGCGTGACGACTTTCGGCAGGTCATCGCTCGCATGGGGTACGTTCGGCATTGCCGAATCTCCTCTTTTAGAGTTATGGCCCGCTCTAATGAACGTTCCGCTTTGTAGTCTATCAGCACCTGTGGGATATGACCTAAAACAAAACTGCCCCTCATGAGGGGCAGTTTTGTGTGGGAAGTTAAATAATCTTGGCTTTCCGAAGAGTAGCGAACGCGCCGTTTTTCTTGATGTGGCGGAGTCCTTTGGCGCTTATATCAACCAAAACTGCTTTCCCGAGCTCAGTGACGTAGACACGGCGCTTCTGGAGATTTGCCTTGCGGCGTACCTTGCCCGTGGGATTAAACTGCGTCGCTCGGGTACGATTTGAGTATCGCCCGCCTATTTGCGTCGACTTTCCGGTGATGTCGCAAGCCCGTGCCATAAGATATTGGTATACTAACACAACAATTCCTGATATGCCAACCGACGCTTCTATGACCGTTTTCACAATTGTAGCCCTTATTCTCTCGGTAATTGTCCATGAGGTAGCGCACGGCTATGCCGCCCACGCACTCGGAGACCCCACTGCAAAGCTTGCGGGGCGCCTCACCCTAAACCCTTTGCCACATATAGATCCCATAGGGTCGGTGCTTCTCCCCGCGCTTCTTGTCATGGGGAACGCCGGCATTCTCTTTGGGTGGGCAAAGCCGGTGCCGTATAACCCCTACAACCTCAAAAACCAGCGGTGGGGTGAAGCCATCGTCGGCATCGCCGGAGTTGCCACCAATCTTTTTCTTGCCGTCCTTTTTGCACTCATCGGGCGCTTTACCATGGGCATGGGTATGGAAGAGTTTGCGCTTCTCTCTTTTACGGTCGCATGGATAAATCTTTTCCTTGGTCTTTTCAATCTCATTCCGTTTCCTCCGCTTGATGGCTTCACCGTACTCCGCGGGATACTTCCTTTCCACATGGCGGCTCCCCTTAGAGAACTTGAAATGCGCCTCGGAGGATTTGTGGGTCTTGTGTTATTCCTCCTCGTCTTTAGCTACGTCTTTGCTGATCCCTTCTTTAGATTTGCACGGTGGGTATTTGAATTGCTTGCAGGTGTATAAAGAAAACGGGCGGACCTTGTGAGAGGTCCGCCCGTCCTAGTGTCGCGTCGAGTGTTAGCGGTCGCGAATGTACTCGGCCATACGGCGAAGCGCCGTATGCACCATGTTGCTGTTGCCGAGCAGGTCGTTCAATGCGAACCAGAACGCAACGCCGGCGATGAGGCCGTCGGCGCCTTCTGGCGTCCACACCCTCGTGAGCGAAAGTACGCCCATGAAGAGGGGGATCAGAAGAAGCGCTGCCGAAGCACCCATGTCGACGAAGAGCCGGAGCGTCTTCGATACGAACTTCGCTTGGATGTTCGTATTGGCCGCGACTCGTTGGGACGAGTCGTAGAGGAGCGACAGAACCACGAAGAAGCAGAATATTCCGAACTGCTCCTCCGTCGTGCGCCATTCCCACGGACCAAACACCAAGAGTGCCGTGATCGGTCCGTACCAGAAGATTCCGGCAGCGTAGGTGAGCGCCGCCTCGATCATGTTGCCGACGAACGATTCGCGTGTCTCGACGTTTTGCTGTGTGGTCAAGTTTCTTCCTCCTGACCTAGAACGCCCACCTCAAGGATGGGAATAACCTCACTATGCTACTACAGACACGATAAGTCAAGCCCTGCCTTAAGAGCCTATACTGTACTCATTACCCACATACTTACTGTCTATGGAACTCACTATCTTCTTCGCAAAAGTGCTGGGGCTCTACATGCTCATCGCCGGGCTCGCTATATTCATAAATAAACGACACATCATGGGCGCCATCGTGGGACTCATGCATGAGCGCGCCGCTCAGCTCATCGGTGGACTCATAGCGCTTATCCTTGGTCTTGTCGTCGTGAACCTTCACAACGAATGGTCGACGCTTCCCGCGGCACTCATCTCACTCATCGGATGGGTGGGGGTGCTAAAGGGCATCGCGTATCTCTTTTTGCCGGAAGCGATGCTTGCAAAACTTATGAAATCCCTCACCGAACGCTCGTGGTATCTCGCTGATGGAATAGTAGCGGTCATTCTAGGCCTTTATCTCTCTGGTTTTGGATTCGGATGGTTCTAATACGGAATCCGCACACGTAGTACTCTAGTCCCATGGTACGAAACGTCTTCCTGCTCCTGGTCTCGACACTTATCTTCGGCGTCGCCGTCGGATACTTCTTTGGGTATGACTTTGGCTTTGAAGAGGGATTACTTTCGGCAGAGAGGCCAGTGCTTTCCTTTGAAGACTGCGTACTAGCGGGGTACCCCGTGATGGAGAGCTATCCTGAGCAGTGTCGCACTCCGGAGGGCATGCTCTTTGTGCGCGCCTTGCCTCTCCCTGAAGAAAGCGAAGATGGGGAGCAGCCGCGATCCATAGGAGGAGAGGGATCGGGAGTACCAGATGGACCCATGCCTCCGGAAGTTTTGATCCCTCGTCAGGGACCCGGAAGCCTTGCGTGCCCCATGGACGCGAAACTCTGCCCCGACGGCTCTGCCGTCGGGCGCACGGGCCCCAACTGCGAATTCCCAGCTTGCCCGGGCGAATAACTCCCTTAGTACTACTAGCGACAGGTACAACCATCAACAATTACGACACAAAATAAATATAGTGACATCGTATGTTACTATTTTCTGGTGTGGGAGGACTTTTTAGTCAGTTATACTCTTGGGAATGAGCTTTTGGTGGGTAGTCGTGGGATTTGTACTCTGCATCGCGGTCGCGTACCGCGCGCTTCTTACTTTTCTACGAGCGCACGCGGCACGTATACAAATAGATGAGACGGTTCCTTTTGAACAAATCTCCAGTGACTATGCGAAGACCCTCCTCGTGCTCGGTGACTCAACTGCGGTTGGCGTCGGTGCATCGAAACCCGAAGAATCGGTCGCGGGGAGACTTGCCGCACACCTTGGCGCGACCTACGTTGAAAACCGCGCTGCCTCTGGCGCCGCGACTGAAGACTTGAAGGTACAGATGGACCACGCCGCACGCCGCACCTATGACGTGATTCTCATACAAATAGGGGGCAATGACATTATCATGCTGCGCTCTGCGAAAAAAAGTGCGAGTGCGCTTGATCTTGCACTCATGGAATTGCCGGAGGCGAAGCAGGTCTACCTCATGTCGGCAGGGAATGTGGGTGGCGCGACCACCTTTCCGCTTCTCGTGCGCGTCTTCCATACCTGGAGTACCAAGGCATTTCATTCTTGGTTTTCAAAAGTAGCAAAACGGCGCGGCATAACGTATGTAAATTTATACGAGCCACGCTCGCGCGATCTCTTTATCAGCGAGTCGGGACGGTATCTCTCTGCTGATGGACTTCACCCATCTTCGGAGGGCTACGCACTATGGTTTGAGAAATTACGCACGTATCTCACAT
>JBASFO010000063.1:0-8861 GCA_049653065.1 Minisyncoccia bacterium | reverse complement strand
TCTCTCGTTTGATCTCTCCTTTCGAAGAGGAGCGAAGCGACGAACGGGGTATACCCCGTAGGACAAGTCTCAAGGAGGGTACGTCTAAGATTCTGACTCATACACACTGCAGGACCTATCTTCTCTTGATTTTTCTGTGAGGTAAGGTTTGTCCTACGGGGTATACTACTCTCCAGTCTATGTTGCGAAAGAATTTTGAGACTCTCAAAGAGAAGGCATTTCAGGTATGGGGGCATCGATTGTTTTTATTGCTTGCAGCGATAGTCGGTATCTTTGTTATCCTCGTGCTTTTGTACGCACAGATATTTGGTCCCCCAAGCGAAGAAAGCCTTCGAAGGGATTTTGTAATCGCTCCGGACACGACTTTGGGAGACATCGCTACGACCCTTGAGGAGGAGGGTTACGTACGAAGCAGTATTGCGTTTCGTATCGCCTATGAGGCAGTACGGGGCGAGGACACGCTTCGTCCTGGGGGATACTCGCTTGCGTGGTCAATGGATGCATGGGCAGTTGCAAAGACCTTATCTGCAGCTCCGCATCTTGCCTGGATTACTATTCCCCCCGGACTGCGGAAAGAGGAAATTGCCGAACTTCTGGGAGAGGCACTCGGATGGACGAAGGAGACAAAGACTGAGTGGCTCTCTATACACACGGAATTGGGAGAGGAGTGGCGCGAGGGAGTGTATTTCCCCGACACATACCTTATTCCTTCTGATCAGGCGCCCGCTGATGTGGCCGCACGACTTCGCGGTCGCTTTGAAGAGGTATTTGCTCCCTATGCCGCCGATGCGAGAGAAAAGGGAATCCCCTGGACTGAGGTTATAACCCTCGCGTCCCTCATAGAAAAAGAGTCGGCAAAGAAAGACAAGGCGCTCGTGTCTGGTATTCTCTGGAACAGGCTTAAGAAAGGCATGCTGCTTCAGGTCGACGCGACGCTCCAGTACCTCGCTGGCACCGAAGAGGACTGGTGGCCCTTGCCCAATCCCGATGATAAATACACTGAATCTCCCTTCAATACCTACCAGCACGCAGGACTTCCTCCCACACCCATAGCAAATCCTTCGCTCGCCTCAATTGAAGCGGCGCTCTATCCGCAAAAGACCGCATGCCTCTACTACCTCCATGATCTCTACGGACGCATTCACTGCTCAACTAATTACCGTGCGCACGTCGCAAACGTACATACCTATTTGCGTTAAGAAATAACAACGCGGTGCGCGCCGAAGGCGCCGAGGAGTCGCGGAGGTCCTCGCTGGATTCCAATTCTGAATGCAATAGAAGCGAGCGAGAGTACCGCAGTGTGAAAGCCAACCGGAAAGCAACCAGAGCGCAAGGAGCTTTTGAGAAAAAATGATTTGTCTGAGCGTAGCGAGTTATCGTTTTTTCGATTAAAAGCGACTATGCGCTCTGTGTGCCCTGTACGGCGGGCTCGCTTTCACACTGCGGTGCTTGAGTGAGTGTTGCATTCAGAATTGGAACTTGGGCTCGCGGAACGGGAGCGACGAACGGGGTATACCCCGTAGGACAAGTCTCAAGGAGGGTACGTCTAAGATTCTGACCCATACACACTGCAGGACCTATCTCTTCTCTTGATTTTTCTGTGAGGTAAGGTTTGTCCTACGGGGTATACTGTACAGATATGCGTTCTATCTGGCGTGACGATTTACCGCGTACTGCTAAGCCAGTTGATTTCTTTCTCTTTATTTCAAAACCGCACTGGCGGTCAGCTGCGATTGCTATGGGGTTTGTGTTTTTTGCAGCAGTTGTTCAAGGATTTATCCCCTATCTCTACAAACTCGTTACCGACGGAGCTATCCTGCTTGCAAAAGGAAACTATGAACCGCTCATGTGGGCGGGTGTTGCCTACATCGTTGTGGCGACACTCGATCAGGTACTCTGGCGCGCGAGCGGTTTTGCTGGTGCGTACTGGGCAACGGGCGCACGCGCTACCGCCCGCGCGACCCTCTTTTCGTTCCTTTCAAACCATAGCTACCAATACTTCTCCAACCGCTTTGCCGGGTCGCTCCTTTCAAAGATAAAGCAAGCTGCTGACGGTTCGAAAGATCTTGTCGAGCTTTTTCTTTGGGAGTTTTTCTCATTTGCCGTAACACTCATCACAAGTTTGATCATAATCTTTCTCACAAGTCCCGCAGCAGGATTCATCCTGGTCGCTTTTCTCGTGATTGCGGTTCCGATGAACTATTTCATTGCTAAGCGTCGCATCCCCCTCTCCATCGCTTCGCAAAATGCTGAAACGGCGCTCAACGGCGCGACGGTGGATTCCATCTCTAATATATTTGCGGTACACGAATACGCCAAACGTGATTTTGAGAATGATCGGGTAAAGTCTCTCGCGCTCCGTCGTCGGTCTCTCGGGCTCCGTAATTGGCACTTTGGTGAATGGATGCTACTTGCGAATGGTCTCGTGGTCCATGTTTTTATGGGCGCAATGATTGTGCTTGCGGTGTACCTGGCGATACAGGGGGAAATTACGCCCGGAGATGTAAGTTTCTTCCTCGCGACGGTGTGGCTCCTTGAAGCGCAATTTATATTTCTTGGTCGTCAATTCAATCGTGCGAGCGAATTATGGGGCCAAATTAGAGAGAGCCTCGATGACATCCTGGTGGAGCATGACGTGGTCGACCGTCCGGGGGCAATTGCATTCTCGCCAGAGGACGCACGCATTGCATTTAACGACGTATCCTTTGAATACGAGGGCGTACCCATCTTTGAAAATCTCTCGTTTGCGATAGGGGACGGGGAACGCGTGGGAATCGTCGGAAGAAGCGGTGCTGGGAAAACAACTCTGATAAAACTCATCTTGCGGCACTATGATCTTTTGAAAGGAGAGATACGGATTGGAAATCAAAACATTACTTTGGTCACGAAAGAGAGTCTCCGGAGCGCAGTTGCCGTGGTACCGCAGGAGCCCACACTCTTTCATCGCACCATCGCAGAAAATATAGCCTACAGCCATCCCGGCGCTTCTCACGAAGACATCGTGCGTGCGGCAGAACGGGCGCAAGCGCATGAATTCATACGTTCGCTTCCCGCGGGGTATGAATCCTTGGTCGGAGAACGCGGCATAAAACTCTCTGGTGGTCAGCGGCAACGCATTGCCATTGCACGAGCATTTCTCAAAGATGCAC
This sequence comes from Minisyncoccia bacterium, assembly GCA_049653065.1. Classification (GTDB taxonomy): domain Bacteria; phylum Patescibacteriota; class Minisyncoccia; order Phycocordibacterales; family Phycocordibacteraceae; genus C7867-001. The sequence continues at coordinate 5,712 of JBASFO010000063.1, read as the reverse complement.
CTGTGCTGCTTCTTGATGAAGCGACGAGTGCGCTTGATAGCGAGAGTGAGGCGCTCGTACAAAAAGCACTCCTCACTCTTATGCAAGGGAGGACAGTGATCGCGATTGCGCACCGGCTCTCGACGCTGCGCGTTATGGACCGTCTCTTAGTGTTTGATAAAGGTGAGATTATTGAAGACGGTACCCACGATGGACTGCTGGCAAAGGGAGGAATCTACGCCACTTTGTGGAATCACCAAGCAGGGGGATTCCTCACTGAAGAGTAAAAAAGTCTAAGGCGACGCCTTAGAAGTTACTCGTTGACGTAGTAACGCTTTCAACGTACTCTATCTCATACGTAGGCCGCGAGGCCTTTTTACTTTCATGGAAATCAGAAACATAGCTATTATCGCGCACGTGGACCACGGCAAGACTACTTTGACGGACGCTATTCTCAAGCAGACGGGAGCAGCTTCCGAGGGTACGACCATGGACTCAAACAAGCTCGAGCAGGAGCGCGGCATCACCATATACTCCAAAAACGCCGCAGTTGAATACAAAGGGACAAAAATAAACATCGTAGACACACCAGGACATGCGGACTTCGGGAGCGAGGTTGAGCGCGTGCTTCGCTCCATCGACTCTGTGCTACTTATTGTCGATGCGCAGGAAGGACCGATGCCCCAGACACGTTTTGTACTCAAGAAATCACTTGAGCTCGGTCTTCGGCCCATCGTGGTTTTGAATAAAATCGACAAACCAGCTGCGGATCCCGCGAGAGCAGAAGAGCAGGTGCTCGAGCTTTTCTTTGAGCTTGGTGCAACCGATGCACAGGCGAATTTCCCCGTCGTATACGCTATTGGTCGCGATGGCGTCGCGGGGCGCACCTTAAACGATATGCCAAGTAACGGCGGTCCCTCTCGAGACCTCTCTCCGCTTCTTGATGTGATACTCGAGCACGTACCGAAAGCATCCTCCGCGGAACTACGTACCAAGCCCGCAAAACTCCAGGCATTTAACCTTGGCTATGATAATTTCCTCGGCCGCCTCGCTATTACGCGCGTGTATGAGGGTGTTATAAAGACGGGCGACACCGTCTTTGAGAAAAAACCAAACGGCACAACGCGCTCGGGGAAAATTACCAAACTCTTTACCTTTAAGGGACTTGAGCGGGTAGAGACGGCTGAAGCACAGGCGGGAGACATTGTACTCATCGCGGGTCTTCCAGAAATTTACATCGGTGAGACGGTTACGACGGACGAGGGCATTGAACCGCTTCCCGCAATTGCCATCGACGAACCTACTATTACGGTGAATTTGCTTGTAAACAATTCCCCCTTTGCAGGGAAGGAAGGGAAGTATGTGACGAGCCGTCAGTTGCGTGAGTATCTCGAACGCGAACTTCAGGTAAATGTCGGGCTCAAGGTCGATTTTGAATCCACTGATTCTTTCAAGGTTGCAGGACGCGGCGAGCTCCACATCGCTATTTTGCTTGAAAACATGCGCCGTGCGGGATATGAAATGCAAGTATCGCAACCTCAGGTCATCATCCGCGAAGAGGACGGGGTAAAAATGGAACCTTTTGAAGAAGTGATTATTGACACACCTTCTGAATTTCAGGGAGCCATCATTGAAAAGCTCGGTGTGCGTGCGTTTGTATTGCAAAATCTCACCCAGGATGACAACAGCGTGCGTCTCACCTTTGAGGGTCCTACGCGTGGACTCCTCGGGTACAAAAACGTCTTTGTCGTCGATACAAAGGGCGAGGGTATCCTCTCATCTCGTGTTATTGGCTTTAAGCCCTATGCCGGAGAAATAAAGAAGCGCCAGGTGGGTTCTATGATTTCGATGACTGGTGGCAAGTCGCTTGGCTATGCGCTCTGGTATCTCCAGGAGCGGGGCGTCCTCTACATTAATCCCGCAACGGAAGTGTATGAAGGCATGGTCGTGGGGAATACCTCAAAGGGCGAAGAAATGATGGTGAATCCGACGAAGGCGAAAAACCAATCAAATGTGCGCTCGTCCGGCATGGATGAGGCGATCAATCTCTTCCCGCCGATCCTGCTTACCATAGAGCGCGGGCTCGAGCTCATGCAGGAAGACGAATACCTAGAAATCACTCCAGAATCGGTGCGACTCCGAAAACAATTCCTTACCGAACAGGACCGCTCCAAAGCACGCCGTACCTAAAGCCTCTTTTCATACAAGGTCCGACCTTCTCTACCTGTATGGTGTGGTAGTGGGCGTGTATCATGGAGTACATGCTTGCAGCACTTCTTCTCGTAGTCTTTGCGCTTATCGGATGGTGGTTCTTTATGTTTGTACTGAAACCCTTGATGGGATTTTCTTTCGTACACACTCCTCTTAGAACTCTTTCCTATTTCCTCATACTGATGTTTGGTATCACCTATTTCTATTTTCCCTATACCGGAAGACTTTTTGGTGAACCTTCAGTTGCGTCCCTCATTTTCCTCGGAACAGTACTTGTGGGTATCAATCCATGGCTCTATCGATTTGCGAGAAATGAACACCGGGTTCGTGTTCCCGCAACTCCCGCGCATCCAGACCTTGAGCTCCTCGTCCTTGACGGACGGTTCCTCCTCTCAAAGCTCGGTGATGTCGTATTTCAACAAACCGTCATTGGCACCTTGATACTCATGTTCGCGGGAATCCCCCTTCTCCTTCTTTCCATTCTCTGTGCGTGTGTGTTTCTCGTGGGACATCTTGGACTTATAGCGCGACTTCCCGCACACTGGTCGGCCTATTTTCTCTTCTCGGCTTTTGTGGGTGGCGCAGGCATCCCCTACCTCATACTGATGATTCCCGGCGGTTTTTTCTACGCAGTTGCGCTCCACATGCTTTGGTACGTACTCACCGGTGCGTTTTATTGGACGGTTGAAGCTCGCCGGAGGACGCGGACCCTGCATCGGGGTGCCAGGTAAGAAGGGAATAGATTCCCTGACTTTCATTGCGTTACTTACTCCTGTGTGCTAGAATAGTTACAACAACGTCAGCTAGCGCCTTGAGAGATACTCAGGGCCGCCCGTGAAAAAGACAGGGAAGGAAGGGCGAGATTCTTGAGGCGTTGCTTAGAAACATTTTGGGGTGCGGCTTCTTTTTCTCCTTTCCGCCCTGCCCCCTAATTAGCATTCATGGCTACAACGTATATCGTGCGAAAGAATTCCCGCAATGACCTTGCGGACAGACCAGAATACGCACGCTTTGTAAGAAAGAGCGGCGGAAGAAAAAGTGCGGGAGGGAGCGGTAGGTACCGTTCTTCCGGTGCGCCTAGTAGAGGACCGAGCAGAGGAAATGCTTCTTCATATGGAGGTCGCGGTGGCGGCAGGAGCCGCGGAGGTCGTCAGGAAATGGCGATTGACCTCTCAAGACTTATCAACAAGGCAAAGCCCCATGAAGCTGAGGCACCCTTTGTCCCCGTACATGCGTTCTCGGATTTCCCCATTGATCCACAGCTCAAAGAAAACATCGCGGGGAAAGGCTATCTGACTCCGACCCCGATTCAGGACCAATCAATTCCTCATGTATTGAAAGGAAAAGATGTCGTGGGACTTGCAAACACCGGAACCGGCAAGACCGCAGCATTTCTCATACCCCTCATAGACAAGGTGCTTAAGCTTCGTGCGCTTAAAACCGAGGAACGGGTGCTCGTGATGGTGCCTACGCGCGAGCTCGCACTCCAAATTGAACAGGAGTTTTGGGGCTTTGCAAAACGTCTCGGTATGAACGCCGTAGTGTGTGTGGGAGGCGCTGGTATTGAACCGCAGATACGCGTGTTGCGCCGCAATCCGTCTTTTGTCGTCGGTACCCCCGGACGCTTAAAGGACCTCGCAGAGCGTCGAGAGATCGATTTCTCGAAATTCCACTCCGTGGTACTTGATGAAGCGGATCGCATGCTCGACATGGGCTTTATCGATGATATGCGCCTTATCCTCGGGAAAATGCCGAAGACACGTCACACGCTTTTCTTTAGTGCAACTATGGGTCGAGATGTCGAGCGCCTCATTGGTGACTTCCTTACGCACCCCATTACTATCTCGGTAAAGACGCGCGATACTGCGGCAACGGTAGACCAGGATGTGGTACGCGTGACTCGCGATACCAAGTTCCAGATCCTCGTTGATCTACTCTCGAAACCAGAATTCTCCAAGACACTGGTGTTTGGTCGCACGAAGCACGGAGTAGAACGACTCGGAAGAGATCTCCGGAAAGCAGGCATTCGTGCAGAGTCTATTCACGGCGACAAAACACACGGCAGACGTCAAAAGGCTCTGCTCATGTTCAAAAAGGAGGGAGCAGATGTACTTGTCGCGACCGATGTGGCTGCGCGCGGGCTTGATATTTCTGACGTCTCGCACGTGATTAATTATGATCTTCCGGGAACGTACGAGGACTACACGCACCGCATCGGTCGTACGGGCCGCGCCGGGAAGACCGGGAGCGCACTTACCTTTATTGAGGGTTAGTGCTTTCTCGCGTTATCCGTACGCGACAATGGCGCCGAGGATAATTGCTTGCAACACAACGTAAAAGGAGTTTGCGATAATGATGGGCGTTTCTTTGTGGACGATTCCATAGAGAAGCCAAATAACGCTGAAGATTTGCCACGCAATCCAGGTAACGGGGGAGAGATCGCTCGCGTCTTGCAGGGTGAGCACTTGAACGACTTGAGGCACGAGCGCAACCGGACCGCCTATAGCAACGACCAATATAAGTCTGTCGAGAATGCGCTTAAAGACCCTCGGGTGTGGGTAGGGCTCAAGCTTTCCCAAAAGGCGCTTCCTGAGGCTTACATGGTGCTCGCCGCTACTTTGCATAGAGAGCATTGTACCAGGACACTCGCCTAGAATGCCCCCTCGGGGTATGCTTAGCTTTATACCGCTAGGAACTAGATACTAGCTGGGGCATTTATTTTATTGACTACCTAGAACATAATCTCTAACTGCTCGTGCTTATGACCACACAGAAAGAAAGTCCGTTTGTAGAGAAGTACCTAACTCCGATTGCAGTGCTTCTCGGTGCAATTATCATTGCCGTGGCGTTTGCGTTTGGTAGTGGCGAGCGCCCTGCGACCACGGGGGATGGACAGCCCATTGCAAAAGTAGACATTAAGAAGGTGCAAACCGGCAGCTCTCCGGTAGTGGGTTCTCCTACCGCCCCTATTGCGATTGCGGTGTGGTTTGACTACCAGTGTCCGTTTTGTAAGCGCTTTGAGCTTGAAGCGCTCGAACAGGTGTATCAAGCGTATGTCGTAACGGGAAAGATACGCATTGTCTATAAAGACTTCCAATTCCTCGGGCCCGACTCTATGGACGCCGCAGTCTTTGCGCGCGGGGTATGGGAAGCATATCCGGATCAGTATTACGCCTGGCATCAAGCAGTCATGACTGCGCAGGATGAGGAGCATGGCGGCTTTGGAGACCTGGCTTCAGTTGCAGAGGTCTCTCGAGGCGTTGCAGGAGTTGATGCTGATCGTGTCCTTGCACTCGTTGAAAAGAACCGCGCTACCTACGAAGCAGCTATAGAGGCTGATCGAGAGGAGGGGAGCTCGTTTGGTATAAACGGAACTCCAGGTGCCATCATAGGTACGGCGCTTATCTCCGGTGCGCAACCCTACTCTGCAGTGAAAGCGGCTCTAGACGCAGCACTCGCTAAGTAACAAAGGTTTTTCTTTGAGGAAACCGCCGCTCCTACAAAGCGGCGGTTTTCGTTTCC
>JBASFO010000062.1:0-6904 GCA_049653065.1 Minisyncoccia bacterium | reverse complement strand
TTTTGTGTTAGGCTGTGCGAAATCGGGCCGTGGTATAGTGGTATTACATACGCTTCGGGTGCGTATAATCCGGGTTCGATTCCCGGCGGCCCGACCACAGATGAAAAGGAAATGAGCCACTAGGCCTTAGGGATTAGTAAGAAAAGAATAAAATGAACATAGACCGACCAAAATCGCGACAACCTATTCCCGAACACGCAAAACGTGTATTTACCGGGGTGGTATTTGATGTATACCAGTGGGAGCAGAGACTCTACGATAGTTCGATCAAGACATTTGAGAAAGTAAAGCGCGACGACACCATTGTGGTTATTCCTACGCTTTCCGATAAGCGTTTCATCATGGAGATTGATGAACAACCAAGTCGCACTCCTATCCGAACCTTTCCCGCAGGACGTATGGATCACGCAGGGGAGAATGATCCATTAGAAACTGCAAAACGCGAGCTGCTTGAAGAGACTGGGTATGAATCTAGTGAATGGAGTTTATGGCGCTCATTTCAACCAGTGACAAAAGTTGATTGGGCCGTATACATTTTTGTAGCTAAAAATTGTCAGAAAACTTCTGAACCTGATCCTGGCCCTGGAGAGAAAATTACAGTTGAACTCAAGACATTCGACGAAGTAATCGAGCTTGCGAAAGATTCTGACTTTGTTGCCGATGATATTCGCGCTGACCTTATAGAGTCAAAATACAATCCAGTCACAAGAAAAGATCTTGAAAAGATATTCTTCGGATAAGTTTTCACAACATATCGAATCTCTGGTACCCTCTCTAAAATCGGGCCGTAGTATACCGGTAGTACAGGCCCATGGGGTGGGTCCAGACCGGGTTCGATTCCCGGCGGCCCGACAAGTCTCTTTGCTATAGCCACCCATATAGTAACATCGTATATTACTATATTATATAGTATAGTAATATACGATGTTACTATATTGAGCAGTTGATTCTAATCGAATGATTCATCAGAGTTCATCAAAGGTATACGTATAAAAAATGAAATCTCCTTTAAAACCTCTTCTCATTGAGCGTATTACTTCTTGGACGGGGTCTATTCCTTCGCTCATCGTCCATACCCTTATTTTTATTGGCGCACTCGCGCTTGGAGGATTTGGTCTCGCTTCTTTTGAGCTTGTGCTCCTCGTGCTCACGACTCTCGTCTCGCTCGAAGCTATCTACCTCGCCATTTTCATACAAATGACCGTGAATCGGAACACGGTACAGCTCCGTGAGGTGGAAGAGGACATCGATGAAATTCAAGAGGATGTGGAGGAGCTTGGGGAGGATCTCGATGAAATTCAAGAAGATATCGAGGAAATTCAAGAAGATGTCGAAGAAATAACCGAGGAAGAGAAAGCTGATGAAGCTCGTAAGAAGAATCAGTCGCGCACGCTTGAAGATTTAACAAGTGACATGCGCAAAATTATCGACGAACTGGAAACATTAAAGAAAAAGCAGTAAATTATATTTGTACTGTAGAATGGGCCTATAGTGAAGCGGTATCACGCATCCATGGCATGGATGAAGTCGGGGTTCGACTCCCCGTAGGTCCACTAAAATAAGAAAATGCCCCAGCGTAGACTGGGAATTTTCTATATTTTAGTAGGACACCGAACATTCTTATGGAGGCGTCACCAAAAAAGAAACACGGTACTCAACTAGTTGAAGATAAGTACATTCGAAGTTGTGGGGGCGGGTCAGTTTCTAGTTTGAGAAAATAGTTATTAGTTGGTAGTCTGCCTGTACTCCATTGCAGAAGATGGAGAAAGACAGGAGGCATAGATGACCAAACAGCGTTTTGCTCACAATCTCGCACTATTCGAGAAGTGGGGTGAACCTGAAGTCTGGGCAACCGCAGGCAGTCTGTGGCGTATCGATAGGGTCGGAACCGTCTTTTACGGAAAAGGACTTTCCTGGCGCTGGCAAAGAAGTCGATCGAGAGGCGGACCGGGACAGGGCGGTGTTGTGCGGAACCCGTTTGTGGTTTACGAACTCAATGCCCTGGTTTCCATGCGTGCGCCTTGTGAACTGAAAGCCGAAGAAACCAGAGACGTTGCGTAACGGGAGCTGAAACCGGGTCACTCCGGGAGTAGGCTTTCTCTTTTGCGATGAAGTTGATGTCTTGATACTATAGCTATATACACTCGCCATCCGGGTCCCTCTCTCTTACATGGAACACGAAGTAACACAAGCAACCGAGCATGCTGCAGGTGCCATCCACGTCGTCCTCAAGGCTGAGGAGCTTTTTAGTATAGGGGGTTTTCCGGTTACTAATTCGCTCCTTATGACCTGGATTACGATGGTGCTCATCATAGTTTTCGCTTTTTTCTTTGGGCGCTCACTCAAAATGGTGCCAGGGAAGCTTCAGGCAGGCATCGAGTGGGCCTTTGAGGCGGTGATGAACTACATGGCCGAGGCACTCGGCACCATGGAACTTGCGAAGCGCTTTTTCCCCCTTATTGCCACTATCTTCATATTTATATTTGTCGCAAACGAGCTAGCCTGTATCCCTGGTGTCGGCGCACTCCTCTATGAGCACGTACCGTTTCTGCGCGCGCCCGCAGCAGACCTAAACTTTACCCTTGCGCTCGCCATAATTTCCTTCCTCACCATAGAGATTACGGGCGTTCTCACCCTCGGCCTCTTGAAATATGGCGGAAAATTTATTAACTTTAAGTCACCGGTAGATTTCGCGGTCGGCATCATTGAGCTTATCTCGAACCTCGGCCGGCTCATCTCCTTTTCGTTTCGTCTCTTCGGTAACATCTTTGCCGGAGAGGTTATGATCGTCGTGGCGATGTTCTTCCTCGCGTACCTCCTACCCGTGCCGCTTATGGCCTTTGAGGTATTTGTGGGACTTATTCAGGCCGTGGTCTTTGCCATGCTGACGCTCTTTTTTATCAAACTGGCAATCATGGAACCGCATGGGGAGGAGGCGCACTAGCGCACCTTTCCATGCGGCTCCGTGAAGTCTGTAAAAACTAGCGACCTGCTTTAGGTATGGGGCCTTTCGGTTTCTTCCGTCGTATACTTACTACGTCTGTAAAAATCGGAAGCCATGCCTTGCATCTCGCTGATTTCTAACAGACTTTAAGGAGGAAGCATCATATTACTAATCACAGAAATTACGTAGCTCTATGGAACTTGAATCAGCACGCATGATAGGTATGGCGCTCGCCGCGGGGCTCGGCGTCATTGGTCCTGGTATCGGCATTGGTCTCATCGGAGGCGGCGCCATGCAAGCAATAGGGAGAAATCCAGAAGCGTCCGGCAAGATTGTCTCAAACATGATTTTGGCAATTGTGTTTACGGAGGCGTTGGGAATATTGGCTCTTGTGGTCTCCTTCATCATCAAGTTCGTATAAAAACGAGTTACTTGCCACTAGGGTATAGCCACTAGAAAAAGCATATTGCCATTCTTCTTCCCTAAACCCTACTGGCTATTGGCTAATAACTACTATGGACGGCCTCCTCTCCGCATTCGGTATAGATTGGAAACTCCTCATCGCACAGGCGGTAAACTTCGGCGTGCTCATCGTGGCGCTCTACTTTCTACTCTATAAACCAGTACTTAAAGTACTTGAGGAGCGGCGGACGCTTGTCGCTAAGGGAGTTGAGGACGCAGAAAAGGCTGCGGAGTTGCATAAAGGAGCCGAGGGGCGCGCGGCTGGAATTGTCGCGGTTGCTGATGCTGAAGCGATGCGGCTCGTCGGGGACGCGCGCGAGGTCGCCTCTGTCGAGAAAGCGCGTATCATGAAAGAAGCAGAGACGCGCGCTGCCTCCGTTGCCTCTGATGCGGAGCTTCGCGCCAAAGAGGTAGCGGCACGCGCGCTTCGCGAGAGTGAAAAGGAAATTGCGCGCCTTGCAGTGCTCGCAGCTGCAAAAGTTCTCTCAGAAAAAGCATGACTCTTACCTTTGATACGTTGCACAAGCACCTGACGCGCACCGGAAGATTAAAACTTCTTCCGCATCTCCTTCGAGAACTAAAAGAAAAGGAAGCTCGAGACGCAAAACGTGCCCCCAAAAAGGAAACCGCAAAAGCACATCCCTCACTCCTCTCAGGATGGAGAAGTATAGAAAACGGTTTGCTGATAGATCGGACAGGTAAGCGCGCACTTCTTGAGATTTATAAGAATAGTATATAAGTATGCAATCCATCATCGAGAAAATTGAGCGGGAAATAAAAGCATGGAAACCCGAGGGTGGCGGTGTTGAGGTTGGTGTGGTGCGTGCCACTGGTGATGGTATTGCAGAAATAGATGGACTCGACAATGCGGTTTTGACCGAGATGGTTCTTTTTGATCCGACGCACGACCGTACACTCGAAGAAGCACTCAAAGACGATGCTCCTATCTATGGACTCATTCTAAACTTGGAAGAAGATGGCGTGCGCGCTGCAATTTTGGGCAACACGTCAAGAGTATACGAGGGAATGCTTGTCCGCCGTCTCGGTCGCCTACTCTCGATCCCCGTTTCAGATCATCTCGTCGGTCGCGTGGTAAACCCACTTGGGGAGAGTGTGGATGGAAAAGGTTCTGTGAAGAACACAAAATTTGTCCCCATCGAACGTGAAGCGTACGGGGTTATTGATCGTGCGGGAGTGAACACGCCTATTCATACCGGCATCAAGGCAATTGATTCCATGATTCCTATTGGTCGCGGTCAGCGCGAGCTCATCATCGGGGACCGGGGTGTGGGCAAAACCACCATTGCGATTGACACCATTTTGAACCAGAAGTCAGAAGATCCAAAGACGCGTCCTATCTGTATCTACGTTGCTATTGGCCAGAAGGAATCAAAGACGGCGAAAATCGTTGCGCAACTTGAGGAAGCAGGAGCCATGGAGTACACCATCGTGGTTACGGCGCCCGCATCCTCTCCGGCGGCATTTCAGTTCCTGGCGCCCTTTGCGGGAGCTGCTATTGGCGAGCACTTCATGGAGCAGGGAAAAGATGCGCTTGTCGTCTATGACGACCTCAGTAAGCAAGCCGTCGCGTATCGCCAGCTCTCACTGCTGCTGCGCCGTCCTCCCGGCCGCGAAGCGTACCCCGGAGACATCTTCTACCTGCATTCGCGGCTCCTCGAGCGCGCTGCGAAGCTTTCAAAAGAAAAGGGCGGAGGCTCGCTAACCGCGCTCCCTATCATTGAGACCCAAGAGGGAGACGTGTCTGCATACATTCCGACTAACGTCATTTCCATTACGGACGGTCAGATCTTCCTCCAAGCTGACCTGTTTAATAAAGGTATGCGCCCTGCGATCGATGTCGGTATTTCTGTGTCGCGCGTGGGGAGCTCTGCGCAGACGAAAGCTATGAAGAAGGTGTCTGGGAAAATAAAGCTTGAGCTTGCGCAGTTTCGCGAGCTCGAGGCCTTTATGCAGTTTGCGTCGGACCTTGATGAGAACACGAAGAAACAGATTGATGGGGGTCGCCGCATGACGGAGGTGTTGAAGCAGGGAAATGGCAAGCCACTTCCGTTTGAAATGGAGGCAGCGGTTATCTTTGCCGCCACAAACGGCTACTTTGACACCTTTACTCCTGAAAAGACAAGCGAGATGGAGAAAAAACTCCAAGACTACCTGCTCCGCGAGGGGGGTGACGTGCTTGGCGGAATTCGTACTACCAAGGAAATTAGTGAAGATACAGAGAAGCTCCTGCGCAGTCTCCTCGATCGTTTTGTGCAGCGGGCGACATGATTAGACTAAATCTCTTACCATGAACATAGACCTAAATGAATTTCCAAACAACCCTGAGAAGAATACTCTTATGATGGGTATCGAACAAGAAGTACCTGCTTTGCGAGAAGAGTTAAAAAAGATGGTACCTGAGCTTGAAAGAAGGATTATACCTCTTCAGAATCTGCTCGAACTTAGGCTTTCCGGTCTTCGAAGTAGTGGTTTGTCAGATAAAGATATTATCTACAAAGATACTTTTGCCAGTTTTCTCTCCCAAGCAGTTGATTCTCTTAGGTCAACAATAAGCCATGCCAAAGAAACGCAGGGTATGCTTGATGATGGTGAGGATACGCTTGAAGTTGAATTAAGAGGAGTGGTAGATAAGCCAATGCGCTAGTACTTTCTTCCGTATGATTTCCACAAACATCAGGGCAGAGATGGTGCTGCGCACAACATAAGTATTCATGCCAAAGAAGGTTATTGTCGCGTCCAAGAATCCTGCAAAAATCTCCGCGGTAGAGGAGATTCTGAAGGAGTATCCGCATCTCAGGGACGCGGAAGTAATTTCTGTCGAGCCAGTACCCTCACACACGGATCAGCCTCGCTCCTTAGAAGAAACTATTGATGGCGCGGAAAATCGGGCGATAGGTGCTTTCAAGGAATGCGACTATGCCATAGGTATTGAGTCCGGTCTCATGAAGGTTCCCAAAACAAAAAGCGGCTACATGGATGTGTGTGCCTGTGTTATCTATGATGGAAAGTCGACACACCTCGGACTCTCGTCAGCGTGGGAATTTCCTGATCCGAGGGTTATGAAGCTCATCACTGATGAGGGTATGAATATGAGTGATGCGACGAAGAAAGCCGGGATGACGACAAGCGAGTACGTGGGATGGGGGGAAGGCGCTATCGGCATCGTGACCAAGGGCCGTATGAATCGCACTGCATTCACCAAGCAGGCACTACGGACCGCACTCATTCATCTGGATCCATAATTTCCTATGGCACTCAAAGATATCAAGGCAAAGATAGCAGCAACCAAACGTATGAATACGGTGACACGTGCTATGGAGGCTGTGTCTGCGGTCAAGATGCGTAAAACCCAGGAAGCGGCACTTGCGGGAAGAGCCTACGCACGCGCCGCAGTGTCTATCCTCGCGCGCCTCTCTGCTTCTCACGACGTCGTGCGTCATCCTCTCGCAGAGAGTCGCCAAACCAAACGCATAGCAC
>JBASFO010000061.1:0-10451 GCA_049653065.1 Minisyncoccia bacterium | reverse complement strand
CTCTAATCCACAGGTCTCTCGTTACCCCCTTCCCTAGCAAACGTTGGTTTGCTATACATATCCCGGTTCGACCTGGTGCGCCGTATGAGACTAACTTTCATAGCATGGACGATGATCTGATGAAACCTGACGTGGACGATGTTTCCAACGAAGAAGAAACGGAAGACACGGACGATAAGGTAGGGGAGGAAGAAGAGGAAGACGCATTTTAACGAGTACGCGGCCCCTAGAGGCCGCGTACTCGTTTCAGATGCATATCAGTGCTAGGATTTATGAGACATGATGAGAAAGAAGCTCCACACACTCCTTACTACCCCCTCACCCGCCCTGAAGGCGGTATTCATTATTATGGGTATCTTTCTCCTTTCTTTTGGCGGCACCCTCCTTTTTGTCGCCGCATCGCCCGTTCCTGATCTTGAAACACTCTCGACCAGGAAAATTAGTGAGTCTACGCGCATACTCGACCGTACGGGAGAGACCGTGCTTCATGACTTAAATCCAGACGTTACGCGAAACATCGTACCCTTGAGGGATATTTCACAAAACATCCAGAATGCTACTATCGCTATTGAAGACTCTGCGTTTTACTATCACAACGGCATTAGCATTCCCGCTATTATCCGTGCCATTCTTGTAGATGCACGCATATTTCTCGGCCTCTCCCAAGGCTACACCCAAGGCGGCTCAACCATAACCCAGCAGGTGGTAAAAAATACCCTGCTTACTAATGAGCGAAGTATTGTACGAAAGATTCATGAGTGGGTCTTGGCTTTGAAACTCGAACAAAATTACTCAAAAGAGGAGATTCTGGAACTCTACTTTAACAACACTCCGTATGGCGGCACCCTGTACGGCATTGAGGCGGCAACCCGCGCGTACTTTGGCAAATCAGCAAAAGATATAAGTATCGCTGAGGCGGCATATCTTGCCGCTCTTCCCCAAGCGCCCACCTATTTCTCACCCTATGGCAATAACCGTGAAGCGCTCGACGAGAGAAAAAACGCGGTGCTCTCTCGTATGGAGCTCCTTGGTTATATAGACGAAGCCACCTATGAAGCCGCAAAAGCCGAACAGGTCGCCTTTAACCCAAAGCGAGAGAACTCCATTATCGCTCCGCACTTTGCATTCTTTATCGAAGAATATCTCGAAAATAAATACGGCCCGACCGCGATTTCACGCGGCCTTACGGTCACCACTACACTCGATACCGATCTGCAGCGAGAAGCAGAAGCAATCGTAAATCGTTTTGCACTTGAAAATGAGCAGAGGTTCAATGCTGAAAATGCAGCACTGGTCGCTCTTGATCCTAAAACGGGACAGATTCTCTCAATGGTCGGTTCACGCGATTATTTTGATGAAAATATAGACGGTAACTACAACATCGCAATCGCCGCCAGGCAGCCGGGTTCTTCCTTCAAACCCTTCGTGTACGCGGCAGCGCTCGCGAAAGGATTTACTCCAGAAACTGTGGTGTTTGACCTCCCCACCCAATTCTCAACGGCGTGTATGCCTTCGGATATTTTCAAAAATGAGTATCCTTGCTACTCCCCAGGAAACTATGATGGAGAATTTCGCGGTCCTCTTACGTTTACGAAAGCGCTCGCACAATCAATAAACATCCCTGCAGTAAAAGTTATGTATCTTGCGGGTATAGATACGGTGATAGACCTTGCTACAAAGATGGGTATCACGACGCTCGTTGACGTAAAACAGTATGGGCTATCACTTGCTCTTGGCGCCGGCGAAGTGAGACTTCTCGACATGGTGAGTGCGTTTGGGGTCTTTGCGCATGACGGCTTGCGAAACCCACCAACAGGGATACTCAAGGTAGAGGATGCGGACGGGAAAATACTTGAAGAATATACACAGATCGGAGAGCAGGTCGTGGACCCCGGCGTTGCGCACGACATAAGCTATATGCTTTCAAATAACGAGGCGCGCATCCCCGCATACCGGGTAGATAATCCTCTTACCTTCCCGGGAAGGGATGTGGCGGCAAAAACAGGGACTACCAACGACTATCGTGACGCATGGACCATCGGCTACACACCCACTATCGTGGTTGGTGTGTGGGCTGGCAACAACGACAACTCGCCTATGGTAAAGGAGATCGCGGGCTATATCGTAGCGCCTATGTGGCGCGCGTTTATGGAAGTAGCACTTGCCAAGCTCCCCCAGGAGTACTTCTCGGAACGTCGCCCTCCTCTTGAAAACGCGCCGTTTGCCCTACGCGGCTCCTATAGCGATGGTCGGAGCATACACGACATCCTCCACTGGGTAGATAAGGACGACCCTATGAATGGGGGCACGTCGCGTTTTGACGCACAGTATCGCTACTGGGAGTATGCACTCACCGCAAATCTTTCCGAGCGAAGGAGTGGCTCTGACGAAGTAAGAGAGGATGAGGAAGAAACTGACCGGAGCGAGCAAGAAATTCTCTACGAGATACTGCCGCCCGGATTTGAAAACTAACCACATCCTCCTTACCCCGAGGTTTAACCTCGGGGTTTGTTTCTGTAGTTTTTTCATTGTCTTCTTTTCCCCTAATCCCTACTCTCTAGTGGCTCACGTCTAATTATTGGTTCATCGGCATCACAAGGTAAAGGAAGGACGAGTCCCCCTGACCACGGATAATGAGGGGGCGCCCAATACCTGCGGCAGAGAGACTGATGCTCTCTTGGGTAAGGGTCGAGAGTGGCGCACTCAGGTAGCGGTGATTGAAAGAAAGTTCAAGAGCCTCCCCCGAAAGAGATGCGGGTATCGTCTCCCCTATTTCTCCCACATCACTATTTCGTGCCGCGAGCGTCACCTTCTTTTTTACACCATCAAACCCGAGCCGCACCTTCTGAAATTGATCTGAAAAAATGGCGGCCCGACGAAGCGCAGCCTCTATATCTTTTCGCAATACCTGTGCCTCTGCACTAAATTTCTTGGGAATGATTGAGGTGTAATCAGGATAAGTAGCATTGGTGAGTCTTGTGACCGCGATGCCTTTACCAAAAGAAAATGCACACTGGTGGTCATCTGCAGTTATCTGTACATCACTATCCGGAAGAGTTTGGGCAATATCGAGTGCATTCTTTGCGGGGATAAGGAGTGAAAATGGTTTTATGGTCTCCTTCACTGAAGTTTTCTTTTCTGCAAGTCTAAAAGAGTCAGTCGCTACCATTTTTACTACCCCACCCTCAGCCAGGAAAAGCACTGAGGCGAGCTCTGGACGTACCGTCGAGGTTGAGGCGTAGGGCGCGGTAGAGGTGATGAGTGAACGGAGGATTACCCCAGGGAGAGAAAGGGAGATTTTTCCTTCCTCTGGCATTGCAATAGAGGGAAAATCTTCATAGGGGAGCGTTTTTAGAGTTGTTCCTGTTCCCTCTACGCGCACTTTCGCCGTGTCTCCCTCACCCTCTATCACTACAGCGCCACTTCCGGAAAAAGATGCGGTAATTTCACGAAACGTATGTGCAGGAAGTACCAGAGTACCCTCACCTTTCACTTGTCCTTCAATTTTTAAATTAATCCCTGTTTCAAGATTAGTGGCACGAAGAAAGATGCCTGATGTATCCGCTACTACTGCAATACCTGCAAGGGTAGCGAGTGTTGATTGTCGTTTTTCTGAAAAGCGTATAACCTGCGCTACCGCCTCCGAAAGTATTTTCTTTTCAATAGAAATATTCATATATACGAAATACTAATGTTGTGGATATGGGGATAGTTCATAGTACCTAGTATATAAGAGGCTTTATAACAGGTAGAAATTCTCTACCTTGTGGATTTCTCTCTAATAGAGATTGATAACGTACGATAGATCGTGAGTTATCCAAAGCTTCAAAAACTTTTTCCCTAGTAATCCCCATAGTTTTCAACGTAGTTTCCATAGAGTTTCCTCAGCTATACCAACAACCCTCGTATATCTTGGATTTCTTTTGCGAGCTCGACATCAGTTATTACTTCACGTTTCATTTTCTCGCATGAGTGGATAACCGTAGTGTGATCGCGCCCGCCAAGCTTCGAACCGATGGTTGGATAGGATACGGAGAAATCCTCACGCAGGATATACATAATGACCTGGCGCGGGCGTACCACCTCCCGCCTTCGCGTCTTCTCATAAATAGATTCTTCGTCTATACCGTAGAATTCCGCGACTTTCGAGACCACATGCTTTACGGAAACTGATTTGGTAGGGCGTGAGAAGGATCGTAGCGACTGGCGTACTTCAGCAAGATCAGGAGCCGCTCCTTTTACCTGAGCGTGACACACGAGTGAATTTATGACCCCCTCAAGCTCTCGAATGGAACCTGAAACACTGGTCGCGACATGCTCAATTACATCATCTCCAAGAATTACCCCATGGAGTGCAGCTTTTTTTCTGACTATGGCAATTCTTGATTCAGTATCAGGCTCTCCTATGTCCACCGTCATGCCCGAAAGGAAGCGTCCGCGTAGCCGGTCTGCAATATCAGAAATTGCTTGCGGAGGTCGGTCCGAGGAGAAGATAATCTGCTTGTTATTGTCGTGGAGTGCATTGAAAAGATGAAAGAGCTCCTCCTGCGTCTTTTCTTTCTTAGAAAGAAACTGCACATCATCCATAATAATGAGATCGTACATACGGTATTTCTCTTTGAAACGATTTGCCGTACCCTGCCCTATAGCATCGGTGTACTCAACTGAAAACTGCTCTGAGGTCAGGTAATAGGCTTTCCGAGCCGGGTAGAGCTTCTTAAATTGATTGCCTATTGCTTGAATAAGGTGGGTCTTTCCTCTGCCCGTCTCTCCATACACGAAGAGTGGGTTATAGGTGAGGCCTGGTTGTTTCAAAATTGCCTGAGAAGCAGCAGCCGCCAGTTCATTGAAAGAACCTATAACAAAGGTTTCAAAAGTATATTTTGGATTCAATTTGTCGTTCTTGTTTATATAGAACTCATCGAGAGGAAGCTCCTGATTTTGGACCTGTTTTTTCTCGATTTTTGGTTTCCGTGCATCCTTTACGATAGCGTATTCAATGTTTCGGTACTCATACGAGACACTGCGCAGTATTTTTAAAAGAAGTGCGTGGAACTTCTTTTGATACCAGTCGCGGAAAAAGAGGCTTGGAACCCCTATAAAGACGATACCGTCTTCTACCTTGGTGATATGGCTCTCCTTGAACCAGGTGTTGAAGTTTGCGTTTGATATAGAGAGCTCGATCTGCGAGAGCACATGTTCCCAGAGTTCATGGGGGTCGGAGCGGTTCATCGTCCCAAGAGTATACGCGTGTGAATAAAATGCGAAAGGCGCCCTTTTTCTTGCTCCGCAGGGGAAAACTTGTTAGTATGCTGTGGATATTACTTTAGAACACATCTCACATGCCGAAGCGAACCTATCAGCCAAAAAAGAGAAAGCGTGCAAAGACTCATGGATTTCGTGCGCGCGCCAAGACCCCTTCAGGGAAGAAAACCCTTCTGCGCCGCCGCCGCAAAGGACGAGCCGCTCTCACAGTTTCGAAAGCGCGCCGCTCGCGCTAGCTCCGCGATGCTTCCCCGGAAGCTCCGGCTCTCGCGGGCGACGTTTCCCTCCCCCCGCTCCGGTTCAAAAGCAACCAGCGAGCACTTCTCTCTCGTGTTTGGACCTGCAACCGCGGGAGGGTGCGCTGCGGTCGTATCAAAAAAGGTCGCACGCCGTTCGGTCGACCGCCACCTCCTCAAACGACGCATGCTAAGCGTAGCGCGCCCTTTTGTGGGCTTGAATCGTTATCTCGTTTTGTACGCGCGTGCGGGGAGTCCCTCTCTTTCCTTCAAAACACTCGCTTCAGAGCTTACTTCCCTGCTACAATCAGCACGTACACGTACGTAACTATGGGTGATTTATTTCATACACTCGTCTACCTGCCCATTTACAATGTGCTCGTTTTCTTCGTAAACGTAGTACCCGGCGGAGATCTGGGGCTTGCAGTTGTGGGTGCAACCCTCGTTGTGAAGTTTGTTCTTCTCCCCCTTTCACTTTCGGCGGCAAAAACCCAAAGAGAGATGAAGATCATTCAGCCAGAGATGAAGGCGCTTCAGGAAAAGTACAAGGATGATAAAGAGGCACAGGCGCGCGCCATGCTCGCGCTCTACAAAGAGCATGGAGTAAAACCTTTCTCGTCCATCCTGATGCTCTTCATCCAGCTCCCGGTTATGTTTGGTCTCTTTTTCGTAGCCCAGCACGCGGCACAGACCATACAAGCAGAACATCTCTATTCATTTGTGGCTATGCCAAGCACCATCTCCCCTCTTTTCTTGGGTATTTTCTCGGTTGCCTCTTCATCTGTCATCCTCGCGCTCCTCACCGCTGCCACCCAATTCGCCTATGCCTGGTACGCCGTACCTATTCCAGAAAAAACGTCCAGCACAGGCGAAGCATCTATGGGAGAGGAGTTTGGACGCTCGATGGCGCTTTCAATGCGTACCATCTTCCCTCTCCTCATTGGAGTGTTTGCTTACACTTCAGGGGCCCTGGCGCTTTACATAACGACCGGAAACATTTTTATGCTTGCACAAGAGTTCTTCACTCGCCTTCAAGGGAAATCTCTCAAGAAATAAAATCCACCTTCTTTTACTCTCCCACAACAAGTTAAAAAATACTAAAACTGGTTTAGTAGACAGAATTCGTGTAATCTCCAACCATCCTTGTGGTTAGAGTTATTGGGTACTATATACAACCAAGTTCTATGCGGTCGCATAGAACTTGGTTGTTTCACTAAAGTCCCAGTTTCGACCTTAGAGAAATACTTCTCTTCCACCCCTTTCTCTTGTTAGAGATCGTAGGCCCAGAGAGAACCATCTTTTTTGTTGGTGAAGACAAGGAGGTCACCGTCAGGGTCAACCGTGAGCGCGACCGCGTCTATGTCGGTTGTGGCAACTACCGTAGGATCAAGCACCAGAGAGGCGGTGCGTGACTGCAAATCTATTTTCCATATACGATCTGAGTACGAGACGACACCTTGGTACCAAGAGTCTGGCCAGCCGTTTCCTATGTTTTTTGGGACTGCGCAATAGATAGTAAGTTCACTCCTGCGCCACGCACACTTCTCCGGAAGCGCGGCAAGTGGAAGTGCCGTTTTCTCTCTTGTTATTGCATCGAGAAGCTCCGCCTTCACCGCATTTCCTGAGAGAAATCCGTAGAGTATGAGTTTGCCAGAGGGGCTAGGAAGCAGGGTCAAACCACGCAAGGGCCCCAGCGCGCGTTCAAAGGCGCCGGAGGTCCCGTCTATTAAAAATCCATATCCCTCAAGCTCGGCTGAAGCTTTGGTGTAGGCCACAAATCCACTTCCCGCCTCGTAGAGTCGGAGCGCGGAGAGGAGGGATGAGAAAAGTGTTCGGGGCAGTGCGCCGTCCGCGCGGGCCATGGTGGCGATAGAGCCATTGCTGTTCGGGAGGAGCGTCACCACGGTTGAACTGCCAAAGACGAGCACCTGATCAAGATCAGTTTCAAGAAAGTATCCTCCATCCTCTCCCTCTGCGGGGAGCGCATAGGTTTCTATTTGCAGCACGCCGTCTTCGTTTTCAGTAAGGAACCGCAAAAATGCCTGGGAGCCGTCGGGCAGCCACGCAGCCTCGGTAATACCGGGGAGCGTTTTGTTTGAGATACGGGTTACGACCCGATCTTTTGAATCATAGGAATAGATGTTGCCGCTTTTGCGCTCTACATAGCGCACCTCAGTTACAGAGGTTTTTGAGAGTGTTTGGGTCGAAGAGGCAGTAGTGCTCCCTACAGGAAGCACCGTGCGATTCATAGCCACGACCCCATAGGCGACCGGGCCGTCGGTTATTTTCACGAGCCGCGGTGCCACCTCCTCTATAATTTGCTGCGGAAACTCATCACTTGGAGTTCCCGTACCACCTCCCCCTCCTAAGAAATCTCCCGCGTCTCCAAAGAGCGGACCATCGTCTGCCACGATGCCGGGCGCGGATGGTCGGAAGAAAACAAAGTAAATTGCAACGCCAATCAGAATGAGGGCGAGTACGATGACGATGATAAGGAGAGGACGACGCATACTATAGAAGTATCATTACTATTTTGTACACTCACACTGACCCTTCAGTGGATCAGTACTACTTGTTCCCTTGAGAACACAACTACCCCCCTCATCATGTACGTCCAAACAGCAATCCCTCATGACTCCAGCGAGGCCTATAACTCCCGTCGGTTTTGTTTCGCGATTTCTATTAAGTAATGACTGAGCAGTTTGCTGCTCCTCAGCAGAGCAAAGGTTATATTCTACGAAATTCTCACCTTCAGCGTTCTCTGCTTCTGGTGGCGTTTGTGTAGTTGTACAACTACATTCTTCTCGTATGGAATCAGTACCATTTTCAGTAACAGTTCGTGATTTCAATTCACAATTCTCATCCTCGTTCCTCAATTTACTACAGCACTCAGCTCCCACGCCTCCAAAAGTAATTTCCCCAGTTGGTCGCTCGTCACGCCACCCACCAAGAGACGCTTCAGTAAGTAGTTGCTCTCTTACGGAACAGCTTCCGTCTCCTTCGTTCACTCCTCCTCCCGCTTCCGCAGATATCTCTCCGCTTACTCCCCGCGCAGAAGGATCCGGCGTGAGTCCAGACGTATTTATTTTCAAATCTAAAATACGCGTATCTATTATGCTAAAGACAATGACCGGCGAGAGCACGAGCACGAGTCCGAAGACTGCGAGGTATATATGGTGGCGCGCCTCGCGCTTTTCCGTGACGCCGTCACCGAGCATATAGGTAATCCCGCCGCGCGCTATCTGTACTACCGCAAGCACCGCAGCGATACCGATACAAATCTTGTAGAGTACATTAAGAAATGTAGCGATGTCGGGTGAGGCGGCAGCCTCTGCTATTCCCGGGATGCTCGTCAGCGGAACAAAGGATTGGGTTGCGTGAGTTTGTGCCGATCTCGTGACACCAGCCGCTGCAGAATTGGTAGCGCCAGCAATTCCCTCAATTACACAGGTCTTATATTCTGCATCAAGACCCTCCATACATTGATTCACCGTGCTGTTGCTCGCTTGTACCTGCTGCTGCACGCAACTTCGTATTTTTGCTAAATCGTTTGGCGTTTGTCTCGTACAGCTCCGCACATATTCAATTGCTTTATCGCGTATACAAGTATGCTGTGCCTCAGTTGAATTATCAACGCCATCCGCGCACGTGCTTGTTAAGAGAATTCCCTCAATGTATCCACGGAACTCAGCTACCAATGCCCCCTCCATGGCAGATTGTGGGGATTGCGAAGCAGGTGTCTCGGTTTCTGGCGGGGTAGCACTCGTAGAAGGAGCTTGCTGCTCTGCTGGAGGAGGTGCAGGTGGTGTTCCTTGAGCTCTTATAGAAAAAGGGAACGCAGTAAGGAGTGCCATCCCTATCCCTACTGCAATCACAACCACGGTACGTGTACACAAAGACATACTATTTTTCATGTAATAAGTCATAGGCCAAAGGCGTTAGTGCTACTCTTGCGGCCATCAAACTCCACCGTGATGCCGGTTTCAGCAAGCCGTGGGAGGAGATTACCCTCCTCCGAGGCGCTCGCGCGTACCGAAGCCGTACCCGTGTCACTCCCCGTAATACGAAGTGTGAGATTGGCACCCGCACCTGCAGAGTTTCCATTCAAAGTCCACACCTGAGAGGGTGTATTGGAGAAGAAAAACGGCACCATGCGGAGTGTCTCCTCAGTACTTGCTATCGAGACTGTTCCTGTAAGTGCGCGTTCAAATAAAATCCCTGAGAGGAGGTCACTGCGGTAGATACGCATCACGGGGTCTCGCGGACTTACCATTCTAGTGGCTTCCGCGACATAGGCGCCGTCCTTGGAGGTGACGGTTACGGTGACGCGCGCATCGCGGTGGCGCACCGGCGCGGTTGCGGTGAGCACATTTTGACCTAGTCCCGAGAAATCTTGGAGCAGTCTATCGCCAAAGCGCCAGGTGTAGGAGAGCTCGCTTGGCGGAATCTTGGTTCCGGAGGGTGTGGTGAAATCCGGAAGCGCGATAAGGCGCACCTTGCCCTCTGAGGCGACGAGCCGTGCGCCCTGATAGAACGGATGAGCGGTTGAGAGAGGTTCGATGAGGAGCGCGACGTCTGAGGGGTATATGGTGAGTTCTTTAGTAAAGGTTCCCTCCGGAGCGACCACACTCACCCCAATGACCATTTTGGAACCAGGGCCGCCAAAGGTGATAGAAGCCGAGCGGCTGCGCTCCCCCACCACCTCGCCGTTTGCGGTGAAGGTGATTTCGCTTGCCGCGAGATTGATGAGTGTACTCTCTATTTTTACCTGAACGGTGTCGTAGGGACGCGGATATTTAGGGGAGAGGGAGAACGCAAGTGGTTCAAGACCGGGGAGTGCCTGGGCACTTGCAAGAACCGGAGCACCAAGGGACATGAAAAGAGACAGCGCAATAAGTGCGAGCAGACGCATGCGTATAGTATAGCCCGCCACTATCCTCCTTAGAGAGG
>JBASFO010000060.1:0-3424 GCA_049653065.1 Minisyncoccia bacterium | reverse complement strand
ATGCCACACGTGCCGGGGTGGGAGCTCTCGGAAGACGCCACGAAACTCACACGCCGCTTCCCTTTTAAAGATTTTAAAACTGCGCTTGCCTTTGTGAATGCGGTAGGGAAAATAGCAGAAGAAGAGTGGCACCATCCTGACATTTCTTTCGGATGGGGTACGGTTGAGCTTACTCTTACCACCCATTCTATTCACGGCCTTGCAGAAAACGATTTCATCATGGCTGCGAAGGTAAACGAACTTGGGAGGTAAAAAAGAAAGGGGCTCCGCATTGCGGAGCCCCTTGATGAGGTGTCGGTCACGTTACCTGGGGAGGGCGGAGGAAGTCCTGCCTTTTAGCCCGTCACGGACGACACGTTTTGCTCCTCGAATCATAAGAGATCTAGGATCAAAACATCGGTAGGTACTCTGCTTGTCACATGAATGTTTTGGACTAAACCGTGCCGACTAGCGGCATACGCTTCATGCAAGGGCCCGAGCTGACCCGATATTCCGATTCGCGGAGGGTGCGGATGCTCATCTCATCCCCCATCTCTAGTATTACTCTCCGTGGGTAATCAAGTCAACAGCACTTCCTAATTTGTTGAAAATCTACTCCGCCGGCTCCGCCGGCATGAGCCTTGAAACGGCGCTCCGGGCCGCTAGGTCAAATCTTACCGTTCCAAGTCACACGCCCGCTGTTTGGCAATTTTTCAACAAGCCCCACCAGGCACTGGCATAGATGATGAAAATTTCGTATACTCCTCCTCACTAGTGCCTATCGCCTAATGGCTAGCACCTAGTTCATGGGCCTTTAGCTCAGTTGGTAGAGCACCTCATTTGCAATGAGGGGGTCGGGAGTTCGAATCTCCCAAGGTCCACCCTGTCTAGACTCTTGTGCAAGATATGTTGTGGCGCCTGTCAGGACGCCAGATCGGCGCCATTTTGTCATTCTTGCGCTTGCCCCCATACTCATTGCGTTTCTACAAGCTTTCGGTATACTGTTTACATTAGGGCTTCGGCCTCCGAGACCCCGCCAGAAATGGCGGGGTCGATGTTTATGTGAGCGCTCTAAACACCTCCTGCACTTTCACGAATTCTTTCCCGGCGATCGTATCCACTTTACGCAGGAGACGACGACTGCTCACGACGCGTGCCTGTGTGAGCTTTACCCATACGTTCCCGATACGAACATTAATCCGCGCGTGGAAATGATCGTCTTTTTCTTTGCTCGTGATGGGGAGAATAAGCAACGTTTCTTTGTTATATACACGCATAACAAGCACGGGACGTTCGTAGTTACGATTTTTTCCATCAATCTCTGCTCCCACATTAATTCCGAGGGAGCACCACCACACTTCACGCGGGTGTGCGTATGTAAATGCGCGTTTCGCATCAATTCTTTTCTTCTCTTTGTTCCAATCATCAAACTCCTTTTCCATATGACGAGGATTGTACCACTTGGCGTGTCCGCTTGTATTCCTTCTTTGCGTCGCCAACCATGCGATTCACAAATGCACGCACTGTCGTTTTCCGACGCTGGCAACTTTCCCTGGTTCGATTTGCGTTCCGATGATCCCCACTAAACTAGATTCTGGTGAGAGAATTACCTCTTTCGCCTTGAAAACACTTGATATTTCTGTGGTTCCAAATTTTTCCCCATTGCCGCATTCGGTGCGACGGTAGGATCTTTGGGGGCAACTGTTTCAGTGATGCTACTGTCCCAAAAGACGAGATAAGCTCTTCACTTGTTCTGTCGCGGCGACTCGTCAGGGTCGCCGCTTCATTATGTACTCCTGGAGAATACTACGAATAGATAAAGGGCGGAACGATCAAGAGATACGTTCCGCCCTAGTCACGTTGCAGCGGTTCAGATCGAACTAATGCTATCGGTCGTAGCCTTCGTTAATCGTTCCGCCCCACGTATCAATGCCTGCGCCGCTACCCGGCGATAGGCCTTGTTCACCCCATCCTTCGGCCTTGCTCATGGATTTCTCCTTCCTAAGTCCTGGGGGACAGAAGAATTTTATCATAGAAATAGGCCCCATATTTCTATGGGGCACTGTAGTTTTTAGAGAAATATCTATGCTAGATATCGCGTCTGAGCGCCTTAGCGGCGTTCATAATGCTGCGAACACGTGCGTCCGTGGTCTTTTCGGCGCGAGCGATGAGCGATTCGCTGTCGTATTCGCCTGAATCTCCGCTAGGCGTAGTGTCACGTCCAAATCTTGCGTTTAGCAGTTCTTGCTCGTCGCCCTCCTCGTCCATCAAATCAATCGCTCGCTTCATCTCCTCGGGTGTTAATGTTTTCATGGCTTACTCCTTCCATTTACACCTTAAGTAACAGCGTACCATAGACCGCAACCCCTCAAAGGTGTGTATGTCCTGGGGAAAAGGTGTGTATCTCTATACACACCTAGTGCTAGCATATGTCTATGTTTCAAAACGACATGCTCACCGCTGCGCAAGAAGAGACACTCATGCTTATCAAGCATTACCTCAACGACCATGGACAATCACCCACACTCAAAGAACTCAAACACGCTTTGGGGCTTCGTTCTGTCCGTTCTCTTACCCAACGACTCGAAGCCCTGGAGAGGAAAGGCTTCATCACGCGAGATAGATTTCAGCACCGTAGCATCAAAGTTCTGGCAGAAGTGAGCAAGCAGTATGTCCCCTCTGGTTTTGTAGCGGTCCCGGTCATCGCCTCTGCCGGGTGCGACGCCATGGAAGTGTATGCGCAGGACGAGTTTGGTGAGTTTATCGCGGTAGATAGAAAGATTGTGGGTCGTGCGACCTCCATAGCCGCCATAAAAGCCATTGGAGACTCTATGCAGGACGCTGGGATTATGGATGGTGATTATGTAATCGTGGAGGTAACAGACCGCGTAAAAGACGGTGACCGCGTGGTCGCCATTATCGGCAACATGGCGGTCATAAAGCGTCTCGAGCATCAGAACGGTTTTGCCGTGCTTCACCCAGAAAACGCCAAAGGCGCCTACAGGCCCATAGTAGTGCAGGAAGAGGATTCAAAAGTGTTTGGAAAGGTGCTTTCGGTGATTCCTAATCAGGAGTGGGTGGATGAGGTGAAGATCGAATATTATGACGGCTTCGGCCCATCTCGCTAGGACGACACTAGAATTTCCACCTACGATCCTACATATTTTAAAAATCATACGATATACTAGAACTCTATGCGGGAACTTTCACCAGACGATTGTCGAGAGTATGCGAAAACCATGGCTCGTATTGGACGGGAACTCGGTGCACAGGCAGATTACTTTGCGCGAGGACAAGCACCACAGACAAAGAATAAAATCGCGGAATGGGTAGATGAGCTTATACGTATCGAACGGGCACTCTAAAGAAAAGACCCACCACATGGTGGGTCTTTTCTCAGCACTAAAGCTAAGAAATTAGGAGAGGTGAGCCGAGACGAGCTTGG
>JBASFO010000059.1:0-3633 GCA_049653065.1 Minisyncoccia bacterium | reverse complement strand
TCCTTTTCTTTTCTGGAATACATCCCCATATACAGTAGTATCGCAATCGTCATAATAAAGTGATGCTCAATACAATCTGGGAACAATAATTTTGAGACATGGCTTTTATCCTATCTGAAAGAGAAATTGCTCCCCGCGTGGCGTATACTCTAGAGAGTCCTATGCAGTACGAAGGTCCGAAACAACCCCTGTCCTCCCACGAGGAAGAGCTCGCGCACCTGCGCGCGCAGGTAGAAGCCAAGGAGCGTGAGCTCGACCGCATGAAGCAATCGCGTCCGCGCGAGGAAGTGGTGCGTGAGCGACTCCGGCACCACCTCACAACTCCCGTAGAACACGTCACGACACCAGAATTTCGTGCAACCCCAGCCGAAGTGCATGAGATAGCACTTAATCTCGAGCCGGAGTCGGACGACGCGACTATGAATGAGCTCCGTCGTGTCATGGAGGAGAAAGGCGTACATAGCGCCTTTGAAGTCTTAGCGCGCCTCAAGAGCCCGCACCTCGAAGACGATTTTCATCGGTTTCTCGTAGCATATGTAATTGCAGGAATGGGGATAAAGGGTCTGCAGGAGGGACAACCTGAATGGAAATCGCTCCACATGACCCTCTATGAAATTTCACTTCCCGAACCTGAAACTGATCCCGACCAGGACGAACGCTACAAGCATTTCAAAGAACACGTTTCTGCTATGGAGCAGGTCTATAACGGCATGATGGCAGTTGAAGAAGCGTATCAGGGTGAGCCGCCGTACTTTACCTTTGAACTCGCAGTCCCGGTCGATAAACCACACCTGCGTTTTTATGCATCGGTTCCAAATTCAAAATCTCACCTTTTTGAAAAACAGGTGCTTGCCGTGTTCCCAAAAGCCGTGGTGGCGGTGCAACCAAACGACTATAACTCGTTTGCTCACGACGGTACGGCGGTCGCCTCGACCGCCGTGCTTCAAAAACAGCACGCACTGCCGCTCAAGGATTATGGTGATTACGACTACGATCCACTGAACGCGCTTTTGAATGCCTTTGACAAGCTTCAGGGAGATGGCGAGGGAGCGTCCGTGCAGTTTGTGGTACGCCCCGTGAAGCACGACTACGGGTACCTCTATCGTCGTATTTTGAAATACTTACGGCAGGGAGAGCATCGTTCTCGCGCCCTTGAAGTAACGGATAATTTGGCGCTCGAGATGTTTCGAGAGATTCGATGGATGTTTCGTCCAAAAAAGGAAGAGCGAGAAAGTTTTGTGGACGACGTTGCCGTAAAGGCAGTCGAGAAGAAAATACAGGGACGCGTGGTAGAAACCAATATACGCATCGTCGCGTCTTCTCCGGATGTCGCGCACGCAAACCGGCTTTTGACTGAGATTGAAGCGAGTTTTAACCTCTTTGAGAATCCTGAGGGCAACCGGCTTTCCTTCAAACGTCATACGGGCGGTTCGCTCCGTACTATTCTGAAAGCCTTTACCTATCGCCTTTTTAAACATGAGGGGATGTTGCCCCTTTCCCTGAAGGAAGTTACTGCGATGTACCACTATCCCTATAAGGGAGTAAAAGGCTCACCGCACCTCGCCCAGTCGCGCTTCACGGGAGCTGCAGCACCGGTAGACTTACCCGAAGAGGGGCTCCTCCTAGGTACTAATACCTTCCGAGGAAAGACTATCGACGTGCGGCTCTCGCCACCGGATCGGATGCGGCACCTCTATGTCATTGGGCAAACGGGCACAGGAAAGACGTCCTTTATGAAGACGCTTATTGAGCAAGATATAAAGGCAGGAAACGGCGTGTGCTTCATAGACCCCCATGGAAACGATATTCTGGATGTGCTTGCATCTGTGCCGCCCGAGCGGTATGAAGATGTGATTTACTTTGATCCGGCGGAACTCTCACGGCCGTTTGGGCTGAACCTTCTTGAGTACGATCCACGCTTTCCGGAACAAAAGACGTTTATCGTAAACGAGCTTCTCGCCATCTTTAAGCGCCTCTATGGAGACGTGCCGGAGTCCATGGGTCCTGCGTTCGAGCAGTATTTCCGAAACTCCACGATGCTCGTGATGGAAGACCCCGCTTCGGGCTCCACCATGCTCGACATCGCACGCGTGCTATCAAATGCCGGGTTTCGCAACAAGAAATTGGCGCGGAGTAATAATCCCGTGGTTAATCAATTCTGGACGGAAATTGCGACCCGTGCGGAAGGCGAAGCGTCTCTTGCAAACATCGTGCCCTACATCACGAACAAATTTGATGACTTCACCGCAAATGACTTCATGCGTCCTATTGTCGGTCAGCAAGAATCCTCTTTCAAATTCCGCGAAATAATGGATCAAAAGAAGATCCTCCTCGTCAATCTTTCAAAAGGTCGCTTGGGAGAGCGCAATGCAAATCTCCTCGGCCTCATCATCGTCGGCAAGCTCTTCATGGCTGCGCTCTCGCGTGCGGATTCTCCCGGGAAAGACTTTCCGCCGTTTTACCTCTACATAGATGAATTCCAAAACATCACCACCGATTCCATCCCTGGCATTCTCTCAGAAGCCCGGAAGTACAAACTGGCGCTCACCATCGCGCACCAATTCCTCAAACAGGTAGATGAAAAGATCCGTGATGCAGTGTTTGGTAACGTGGGGAGTATGACGGTGTTTCGTGTGGGAGAAGAAGATGGTGAGTTTTTTGCAAAACAATTTGCGCCGGTCTTCAAAGCACTTGATTTTGTGAATATAGAGAATTACAACGCCTATGTGCGTATCCTGGCCGCTGGGGTTCCTCAGAAACCCTTTAACGTAAAGACCCTTTCTCCCGTGGTGGGGAATCAGGATCAGATAGACGATCTCCGTGAGCTCTCCTATCTCACCTACGGAAGAGACCGAGAAACGGTAGAGGCGGAAATTCGCTCTCGCTATCTTTCTTTTTAGAGCTATACCCAGGGGGAAGGGTTTTCATGGGAGGGTCAGTGTAGGGTATACTCCTATCCATGATGACAAAACAGATGCAGGTGACAGGTACTGGTGTCGCGGTCGCGCTCGCGGTAGTAATAGCGCTCGGGTTTCTTTTCTTCGGTTCTGCTGTTTTCTTTCCCTTTTCTCCTCCCGTAGAGGAGGAAGCGGGGCAGTTTGGGGCGCAGGTACCAACTAATGAAGCTATACCTATGGTTACGGATACGGTTATGGGAACAGGTGCAGAGGCGGTCCCCGGAAAGACCGTAGTGGTGAATTACGTTGGCCGCCTTGAAAATGGTCAAGTATTTGATGCGTCAGAGAGCCATGGTCAGCCCTTCTCTTTTGTTCTGGGGAGCGGCCAGGTGATTCCCGGATGGGAAGAGGGAATTCAAGGAATGAAAGTAGGAGGGAAGCGTACACTCGTAGTTCCTCCTGAGAAAGCGTACGGCGCACAAGCGGTAGGTCCCATCCCTGCAAATTCTACACTCATCTTTGACGTAGAGCTTCTTGAGGTTCGCTAGAGTGTCTTCACAAACTCTCAAAAACCTTCGTTCGTTCGATATATCCCTCCGAAAGCTGACACTTCTTTACCTTCGTGGAGCCGAAGGCTCATCAGAACCTACGATCCTTCGGCGCTTCGCTCCTCAGGACCTACGGCCCACGAAGGAGAAATAGTAACATCGTATGTCACTATATAGTGACATACGAT
>JBASFO010000058.1:0-10442 GCA_049653065.1 Minisyncoccia bacterium | reverse complement strand
CGACACAACCGTAAGAAATGAGCAGTACTGATGAAAGAGCCCTTTCATTTTTCCGAGCGCGCCGCGGGCGCGCTCGACTCCAAGGTCGGCGGTGATGGTAGTCGAGAGTCCCGAGAGCAACAGCATTCCTACGAGAGAGACGGCGCTCATCACAAGTCCCACGATTCCGTACTCGTATACCGAGAGATAGTGCAGCACAATGAGGATATTCACGAGCGCAAGCGCCTTCTCGAGGACAGTGGTTGAGAATCCCCACGCGACTCCCTTCCCTATCTCGCGTGCCGTGCTCATACGTCGTTATTTAATGAGAAGAAAATCGTGAATCGCGAGCGCATCAAAACCGGTGCCGTAGTAGCAGCGAATAGCGTCTTTGGGCGAACAGACGATTGGCTCGTTGTTGTCATTAAATGACGTATTCATGACAATGGGCATGCCCCAGTGTTTCTCGACTTCTTTAAGAAGGCGATATGTCTTTGGATTTTGATCTCTCGTTAGAGTTTGTATGCGCGCAGAACCATCAAAGTGGGTTATGGCCGGAAGACGCGTGCGGTACGCGTCACGCACATAGGAGACACGAAGCATGAACGGGCTCTCCTTTTCTTTTTCAAGTCCTGTGAAATAGGTAGCAGCGTCTTCGAGCGTTACCGCGGGCGCAAACGGCCGCCACTTCTCTCGATGCTTCACATCGGCATTTACACGATCCGCCATAGAGGGCATGGTGGGATTTGCTAGAATCGTGCGGTTACACAAAGCACGCGGACCCATCTCCATACGCCCCTGAAACCACCCCACGATTTTCCCATCAGCCAAGAGCGCTGCGACGCGATTTTCAATATTCTCGACGCGCTCATACTTCACTTTTGCTTCCCGGAGTACGCGCTCTACTTCTTCATCAGTAAAGTTGGGACCCCAATACGCAGTTTCCATGCGCTCCATCGGTATGCGCTCACCAAGGGTTTCAGCAGCGGAGAGCGCAGCGCCAAGCGCCACCCCGCCATCATGAGCCGCGGGAATCACATAGAGTCCGTCGCAAAATTCCTGGTCGAGAATCTTCTGGTTAGTGTTGCAGTTAAGCGCGACGCCGCCCGCAAGCGCGAAGTTTCTATACCCGGTATAGTCATGTGCTTCTTTCGCAAGATTCGTGAGACTCTCCTCAAGCGCATGCTGGAGTGAAGCAGCAACATCTTTATGATCTTGTGAGAGCTCCTCTCCTTTCTTACGCGCATACACTCCATAGAGTTCGCGCACCTTTGCCCGATTAAGCGTATAGTCGGTATGCGACGCTGCACGCATAATCTGCGAGAAATCAAAGCGGGGTTCTCCGTAGGAGGCGAGCCCCATGGTCTTCCCTTCAGCGGATGTGCCAAGTGCAAGGAGCGTAGTGACGCTCGTGTAGATGAGCCCAAAGGAGCGCGTGATGCGGGAGGAGAACCCGAAATCAAGCGGAATGTCCCATACACGTTCGAGCCTCCCGCCCTTGCCGCGGAAAAAGGCAAAGGTCTCTGTCTCCCCCGCTCCATCAACCGTAATCACGTTAGCCTCGTCAAAGCCGGAGGTGTGGTACGTACTCGCCGCATGCGCTAGGTGATGGTCGACATAGATAAGTCTTGCTCCCGCCTCTTTCGCGAATGCGCGTAGCTTCATCTCATAGATAAAGATATTGGCGATGTATTGAAAGAGTACAAACGGATGAAGCGGAATGCGTAGGCGCTGTAGGAATGCGTATGGATTGTACCCGACAGCAATCACATCCACTTCCTGGAGTGTAATACCCCCTTCCTTGAGGCAGTAGTCAATCGCAAGCTTCGGAAATCCGCGCGCGTGGCGTTGCCGATTAAATCGCTCTTCCTCCGCGGTAGCGACCATCTTCCCATCAACCACAAGCGCCGCAGCCGCATCATGCTGCCAGCTGATGACGTTTGCCACCTGGTTTATGCCCAGTATCTTCATGAATATAATGACTATACGATAGAAAGCGATCTCAGTCTACGCTCGTTTCTTCACCCCTACGGTACGCTGCATCAAACCATTGATAGCTG
The DNA here is from genome assembly GCA_049653065.1 of Minisyncoccia bacterium. Taxonomy (GTDB): domain Bacteria; phylum Patescibacteriota; class Minisyncoccia; order Phycocordibacterales; family Phycocordibacteraceae; genus C7867-001. The sequence continues at coordinate 8,403 of JBASFO010000058.1, read as the reverse complement.
CGGCGCGCGCCTCCCAACTCGAGTTTTTTGCGAGAATACTTCCGCGCACGCTCCGCACGCGCGCGGCCTCGGTATCGGAGAGTACCGCCATAACCGCATGCGCGAGACTCTCAGGAGTATCAGGTTCAAAAAACATAACCTGCTGTTCGTCGACTATGTCGCGGATAGAAGGCAAATCAGATGCGACGATGGGTGTACTTGAGGAGAGGTACTCAAAGAGTTTTACCGGTGAGGTCTCGTACTTTGAGGCTGCTTCGCGCGCGGTATTCGGAAGTACGAGCACGTCTGCAGCGCGCATATAAAGCGGCATGCGGTCGTGGCTCTGGTGTGGAAGAAATGTGATGCGTGGCAGTCCTTCTTTCTGTACTAATTCTTCAAGTACAGCGCGATCCTCAGGAGTACCGCCCACAAAATAAATGTGTATATCCTCTCCCACGTAGTGTGCGGCGCGCGCGAGCGTGTCCACCCCCTTCCAAGAAAAGAGATGTCCCGTATAGAGAGCAATCTTTTGTTTCTCGGGTAGCGAGAGTTCGCGGCGCGTTTCCTCGCGCGTCTTTGCTATGGCAAAGAAGTCATAGTCAACGGCATTTTGCTGGTGGAGCATCTGGTCCTCTGGTACGCCGTAGTGCTCATGGATATAGTTCTTCTTTATGGAATTTGTCACGATGAGTCCGGACGCACGCGAGAATACAAGCCGGTTTATGAACGTCATACTGCTCTCATAGAAATCGTGGATTTCAACAAATACCGGATATCCAAGCAGGCACGGGAGGAGTACGTCGCGCACATCGTGCGCATAGAGATATGTCGTACGCCTGTTGCCAAAGAGAAGCAGAAAGAATGCGGTTATGTTAAAAGAAATAACAAGCACCAGAAAGCCAAATCCGCCAAGATAGCGCAGGATGTCGAGGGCCGCAATGCGCCGTAGGGGAAATCGGGGCGCTATACCGTGCGTCGTAAACGGGTCCTTTCCCTCCCACTCTCTATTGTGGCGCTTTGGTATCCAGAGCTCTGTCTCATAGCCTTCGCCGAGAAAACCAACGCAGGTTTTCATGATAAGCGGAGTCATGGTCTTCTCCGAAGGAAAGCGCCAGTGTGTCAGGTAGATAATTTTTTTCTTCTCCATAGTTATATCCTTAGTTTCTCCTTTGTGAGCGTACGTCGCAAGAACGCGGGCATAGAGAGGTGTGTTAGAAATGCGTCTCGTGCACGTTTTTGCATGGCCTGGAGTTTCGCATCACTGGTTCGAGAGTAAAATGCGGCGACGTGCTCGGCGACGCGATCTGTCTCCTCGGACGGGACGCGGAGGATAAATGAATCATACGAGAGTTCGTCCTCCAAAGGAAGCGGGACATCAGTATCGATAAGTAGAGGAATCCGGCCCATGGAGAGCGTCTCGTAAAACCTGAGTGAGAAGTTGCCATCGCCCCGTGGAGCGAGAGTGAACAGCGAACTGCGGATTGAGTCGACATAGGCACGGCGCGCCTCCTCGGGAGGAAGCTCAATCGATTTTCGGTTTCCTGAGAACGACCGACGCGCCGTGTAGCAGAAGTCGATACGTGTGTCGCCAGATAAGGACGCTATGGCGTGACGGCGAAAATACACACCCTCGCGCTCCGGCCCATGCCGCATGAGATAATTCCGAACCGCGTAGCGCGCCGCTTCGTATACATTCGCAAAACTTGCCTTCCCGATGAAACCAACGGACGGGCGCTCCCCTTTCGGCAGGATCTCAGTTCCATATATGGTACCGAGATCTTCCACGTACGCCGGCATGAGCAATTCGTGCGAAAGAAGCGTAGAGCGATACGCCGAGGGGCGAAGTACGATTGTATTTTGTATACGTATCGGTTCGGGAGAATCCTGGTAGGCGCTTATAAGCACGCGCTTTCCTGCCTTTTCGGCTGCTTGAAGATTGGTCGAAAGGTATGCGTCATTTTCCCGAAGTACTGCATACTCGTGCGGGAGAATAACGATGTCTGCGGATGCGATATCCAAAGTTCTCGCAAAGATATCTCGGAAGGAGTCTTGCGGTAGGTCCTGAAAAAGTCGTGAGCCTCCCTGGGGCGCGTCCGCAATAAACGGAACGAGACGCTTCAGGGGAAGGGGTTCCGGTATAAATGCTTTAAGCATGAGGAGTGCGTGCTGTAAACGCGTAGCCAAGCGGAGTACGCACGCGCGCCTGTGGCCGAAAGAAGAGAAATACAGCATCGAGGAGTGCGTAGCAGAGATACGCGAGCGGACGAAGGATGCGCGGGAGCGAGAGGCAGAGGGTATTAAAGTTCGCAAGAAACGGACCGCCCCCCGCTTCTGTAATCATTACTTCTCCAAACCGTTCCCCCAGTAATCGTATGAGTGCTGCTCGTGTATACCGGAAGTAGTCCTCGGGATCAGGGTGGTAGCCCACAAAAAATGGCACAAAACCAACCAGAGTTCCCGCTTTCTTTAAAATGCGCGCGCACTCGCCGATGAGAAACGCGTGATTATAGACATGCTCGAGAGTATTACAGAGCAGCACAGTATCGATACTGCCGGATTTGTACGGAAGCGGATCTTTCTCAAAATCAATTCCCGAGAGGCGACCATCAACCGGCTCGAGACTTGTGAGGGCACTCGTATCAAGATACGGAAGGTAATCCGGCGAGCGACCTCCACCCACATCGATAGTGATGCCGGAAAGCTTCGTACCCGCGAGGGCTTGGTTCATGGCAATACGTGCCATGCTCTGGCCCGAGAGGAGTAAGGGAATGATGTGCGGATAGCGCTTCATGGACGAGGATGCGCGACTACCACCAAGGTTTCGACAAACTTTGGCGTACAGCGCGCGAGCACACTGTATACGAGATTGAGAAGCTTCTTCTTGAGACTTTCCTTATGCAGAGGACCAAGCGTGAAGAGATAGGATACTTCGTCTACCTCCCATCCCATTTTATCGAGAAGACGCAGAAGTGTCTTTCGATTGAAATAACAGGTGTGATCACTGTTTACGGTCGGTTCGTCCTTGGTTATTTTCTCTGTAAGGTTAAAGAGATTAAAGGCGTTTGGAGTCGTGAGAATAAGGCAACCTCCCTTTTCAAGGTGTCTCTTTGCAGAGTCTAGAAAAAGACCGGGGTTGGGGAGATGCTCAATCAAATCGCCCGCAAAAAGCACCGTGAATCGTCGACTGAGCGAGAAAGATTCTGCACTCATACGCGCGTAGTGCGAGGAGGGTCCGAGGAGCTCAGTCTCTTCATACTGAAGGTCAATACCCCACAAATCCTCGGTGCGTGTGCGTAAGAGCGCATGCACAAAACCTTCTGACTGCGGGCCCGTTCCCTGTCCCCTAAAACCAACATCAAGGACGGATGCTCCTCGCGGGATCAGTGTTTCTATGAGTTCCTTCTTATCTTTGTATATCCTCGCCATGGGTGCGTCGCCTCGTACCATAGCACGGGAACACATTCCCTCGCGAGACAGACTTTCGGCACTTCTCCTATGCAAGTTCCCGTACAAGCGCTTCTCTAAGCGCACCGAGGCTATGCTGTGCAAGCACCGCCGCACGACCCTTCTTCCCAAGATGAGAACGCGCATCCTCCGAAAGCGCAAAGAAACGCTCGAGTGCAAGAGCAAGCGCAGAAGGGTCATCGGGAGTTACTACCCACAGAGGGGGAATAAGGTCAGAAAAGGCTTGGCTAGAGAGAATAACGGGAGTTTGGCAGGAGAGCGCCTCAAGAACTGTTTTATCGAAATTGCCGTCAGCCGCAAGGTTTATTGCTACTGCATGTGACGCATAGAGCTCGGGGGTGTCCTCATTACGCACCGGACCTTTCAGAAGAATAGTGTTCCCATCAATGAGATCGCCGAAGTCTTTGTGGAGCTGTACTTTGTAGGGTGGTTCGATGGGTCCCACTATGGTTGCGGTTAAAGTGACGCCGCGCTCCTTGAGGAGTCGTAGTGCTTCAAAAAGAAGGTGGGGTTTCTTAGCAACAGCGACCCTTCCCTGCATATACACACAATGGGGTGTGCGGAGTAACTCCTTGGGTGCAAAAAGAGTTGTATCGATTCCTCCCGGCATTCTCTTTGCATTTGTATAGCGCGCCGTGTACGCATACGGCGAGGTGTAGAAAATCTTATGTATAAACGGCGCGACAAGGCGAAGCGCAAACGATCCAACCTCGTGGTTGTACCAGAGCGCAACTTTTTTCCCCGTGAGAAACCAGAGATCAAAGGCAAAGAGCACATACTCAGGATTCATATGCACAAAGACCCTGTCGTAGGAACTACGTAATTTCCAAAGGTGCTGATAGAACCGAATCAGGTACCGTATCCGACGCATCACAGTACCATATATGGTACTGTTTCTTTCTTTCAAACTATGTCTGTCATGTTCCTTGCCGAGCGAATGCACACGCACATTCTCTGGGAGCGCGTGACGTCCCTCCTCAAGACAAATGACCTCGATTGATTCAAATCGCTTTGCAAATTCCTCAAGCCAATGGTGGAAGAATCCGAGTTTCGCATCATCGGTATTCACGACCTGCGTAATGATAAGGAGCTTCATACTGCAGGAAGATCGGAAAGCGAATGTACCACGTACCACCTTCCGTCGCCCGGGGCGCCGTCGCGCCGCATCTCAAAAGTACGCATGGCAGGAAAGAGTGTACTCATAATCTCAAGTTCATGCACTCGATCATCGACAAAGAATGCTTCTTGTCCGTAATACCCGGGCCACTTTTTGAGAAACTCACCCTTCAAAACATCACCGGTGTAGAGCGCAGTCACCCGTACACTGCCCGCAAGCGCATTGGTTACCTTCAATTGCTGTAACGCGGTATTGCCGAAGGTGATTATGATGGCTTCATTACCCAGTTGTCGAAGAAATTCGGGTACATCAGGGTAGATAAATGGTACGAGCTCACCAGGAGCAAACGAAAGTTCGCCTCTTTGTACCTGCTCATCAAGCGATTTCCCAACATCTATCTCTGGCTCTTCTGTAATACGGGAATCATTTTCACGCACCGCGAGGTACTCTTTGAATGCATCGGTATTAAACAAGGTTCTATCAAAATCAAGAAAATGTATCATGACAAAAGAGTAGCAAGCGCAATCGAAAGTTTCTCCGGGTCGTGCCGAGCGAGCGAGCGAGGTACCGGGTCGCCTAGAACGGGCGGGACGACGTGAACTGACGCAATAGAAGCGCGATGTACACGCGGATCGTCGCCCAAATCATCTTCGACAGGAGACTCTCCTTCCTGTCGATATTTCTGAAGCACCTCGTCTGCAAATCCACCGTTCGCGTGAAGAAGAATGTGAGAGGGTTCCTTGCCGGCGTAGCGAGTAATTTCTGCAAGGTAATCGGAAGCACGCATACCGCCTGTTTGCCCTGATTTCGTAAACAAGTTCATGATATACACAATCTTCCCTTTCGATTCCTTTACTGCGTCCTTAAGACCTTCCGCTAGCAGAGGCGCGATGGACGAAGCGTAGAGATCTCCAGGGCCGAGGAATAGTATATCGGCATCATGAACCGCCTCGAGCGCGGCTGGTGACGCGGGAGTAGGAACTTCGTAGGAAAGCTTTGTTATACGCGGACGACCGGGCGTGTGTTCATCTAAAGTATTCTCTCCGCGAACGGTTGAGCCATCGGCAAGCGTTGCGATAAGCGTTGCGGGAATCTTTGTTGCCGGTATTACTTTCCCGCACACGCGCAATATTTTCGAAGCTTCTTCAAGCGCCGCGCTATCAGACCCAAGGAGGTCGGTGAGCGCTGTGAGGAAAAGATTGCCGAGGTTGTGTCCCGCCACTTCGCTTTTCGTGAATCGGTACGCAAAGAGGTCGCGCAGCACATTCCCGTCCTCGGCAAGCGCGACGAGCGCCTGGCGCGCATCACCCGCCGGGAGAAACCCGTAGGCGTCGCGGAGCCGCCCCGTCGAGCCTCCATCATCCGCCGAAGACACAATGGCAGTGAGCGTAAGAGTGGGCAGTTTCCGTAATGCTGACAACACCACGAACGTACCGGTTCCCCCTCCTATAGTAACGACTTTATGAGCCATAGCAGCGAAACAGTATCATGCGGAGCGCTCAACCGTTAGGGTACGCGCGAGGTCTTCCCGGATGAGGCGCGGGAAATCCGCGTAGCGAGCGAGATGCTTCTTCGCTGCCTCCTCTGCATTAAGGACGAGCGCACGGCGCAACTGATGGTCGCCAATGATAGCCGTCATGTGGGCGGCGAGGTTTTGCGTATCGCCAGGAGGCGTCGCGAGCACCTCCTCATAGCCCCGGAACACCTCTCCAACAAGGCCCACATCGGTGGTAATAATGGGAACGCGTGCAAGTGCTGCCTCAATCAAAGTTCTACCGTATCCCTCATAGGCGCTTGCCTGAAGGAAGCAGTGGGCGCTTTTCATAAGCCCCCAGGCGTTACCTCCTTGCTCTCCCATAAAGAGTACACGCTCCGAAAGGCCAAGTTTTTGTGCAAGAGTCTCCAGTCGCGCACGCTCACTCCCCTCTCCGACTACCACGAGACCCACGCTCGGGTAGCGCTGTGCAATCTTTCCAAGCGCCATGAGTAAGTCCTCAATGCGCTTTTCGGGTTCGAGCCTTCCGGAACACATAAACGCAAACGCGAATGTGTGAGGCGGGAGTGGCACTACGGGGGGTGCTTCGGACGCGACTGCTATCGGAAGTACCGTAAGTGCCACGATGCGCACACCGTAGCGTGCGACCAGGGAATCGGCGATTCGTTTTGAGACCGCACGTATCCCGTGTGCTTTTGGCAGCACGTAGTCGGCAATACGGATGCGTAGACGATTGAGGAACGGCACATGTACCCGCATAGAACGATAGATGCCGGAACGGACAAACCACGACGAGAGAAAGTCAGTGTGTACCTGTAGATGAAGGCGTGTCGATGTACGGCGCGCAGCAAGCGCGGCGATGAGTCCGTGTTCAAAAGGATCTTGCGCGGACACGATGTCAAAGGCGTGGGTACGCACAAGAGCCCGTGCCCGCATAAAAAGGAGAAGGAGTGCGAGAGGTTTTGACCCCGACACCCCGTGAAGCGTGAGTGCACCGTCTACTACTGTCGCTGTTTTGACGTGTGCTCGAGAGAGGACATGGAGTTCCCCTAGGGATAATGCGTAGGCACGCACTCTAGCACGCGTTGCACTGGTCTCATCAAATATCGTCGGGTCGTTAGAAATGAAAAGAGCTTTCATAGAGAAGAGGTGAGTAGTGTCGAAAGTTCCTTACCGAGTCGTTCACGTGAGAATGCTGTGAGACGTTTCGTCGCGCCCTCAATAATGCGCGCACGAAGCGTGCGGTCGCACAGCAACCGCTCTACGGCAGCAGCAAGCGCCGCGTCGTCCTGAAACGGCACGAGAAGCCCGCTTATTCCCTCTTCCACCTGCTCCGTATTACCGCCGATAGGAGTGGTGATGACAGGGACTGAGAGTGTAAAGGCTTCGAGAATAAGATGGGAGAACCCTTCGTATCCGGTGTTGAGAATAAACGCTTCGGCGTGCAAGAGGTACGCAGGAGCTTCGCCCTGCGGTTTCCTTCCTACAAACACCACGGCATCAGTAAGACCCTCGTCGCGCGCGAGTGCCTTCAACCGTGTTTCTTCTGGTCCCTCTCCGACAATGACGAGAGAGAGCTCCGGGCGAGTCTCGCGCAAGCGCTTTAGGGCACGGATAACACCATCCATCCCCTTCCAGGGGACGAGTCGCGCGACGCAGATGAGATAGGGGCCGGGGGGCACATCGTTTGGGCGCGCATAAGAGGAGGGAGGAGGCAGCAGTGGCGCTGCGTTATAGATAATGTCTATTTTCCCCGTATCTACTCCCCAGGCTCCTATGATGCGTTTCAGATACGCACTCGGGACGATAATGCGGACGGCAGCTTTTGCAACCAAAGTCTCGACGAGACGCATCATGCGTACCGGAAGCGGAACCTTGCGACGCTTCACGAATGCATCGAGTGAGTCGGTAATACCAAAACGCTGGGTACCCTGCTCCCACGCATAGTCGCCCACAATCTTTACATAAAGAGGCTTGCCGAGCGCTCGCGCCGCCTTATACGCGGGAAATCCCGTCGACACCGGATCAAGCGCAAGCACCGCATCGCTCTCCTTCAGGGCACGCTTCACGAGACCCATATACAGAAAATGTCGCAGTACCTTCGGGAAATGCAAGACCTCGGAGAACCGTACCACAGTCGGTTCTATGCCGTACTTGGGGAGTTCATCTTCGAGGAGCTTTGCATAGGTAGCGGGGCCACCGGATTCGGGCGGATATAGGGGGGTAGCAATAACTAATTTCATAGTCGGTACGTTAACGCGAATACACGCGGTCAAACAGACGCTTCATACGAGACGCGATAGACTCCCAGTCATACCCCGAGAGTGCAAGCGCCTTTGCGCGAGCG
>JBASFO010000057.1:0-9711 GCA_049653065.1 Minisyncoccia bacterium | reverse complement strand
TCGCTACGGCGCGCGGGTGCGGGAGGTTCTGCCGCATCCCGTATTCGAGATACTATTGAGCACACTCTCGTGCGCGGCGCTTCAACCGGCGAGATTTACAAGCGCGCGTTTGCAATGCTTCGCAGAGAGGAGCGCGCCGCAGCGGCGCGCTACAGCCTCCGGCGCGCGCTGTTTGAGTTTGGTCCATCGGGACATCCTTTTGAAGATTTCGTGGCGGAGCTCTTTCGTTTTGAGGGTTGGGATGTGGAGTGGCGTCGCATGATTCCTGGGAAATGCGTTCCCCATGAAGTAGATATCTATGCAAAACGAGGCAAGGAGCACCTTGCGGCGGAATTGAAATATCACAATGACCCAAATTACAAGACGGATGTAAAAGTAGCACTCTATGTAAAGGCACGTTTTGACGATATATGGCAGTGCGACCCAAAGACAGCTACGGTCTGCCCCGTTGATATCGGCATGCTCATCACCAATACGAAATTTACCGAGATGGCGATTCAGTACGCCAGGTGTGCAGGCATTAGACTTTTGGGATGGAGCTATCCGGTAGAAGGAAATTTATATGATCGCATTATCTCCGCAGGGATTTATCCAGTTACGACACTTACGACGCTTCGAAAGAGTGAAAAGCGCCTCCTCGTAGATCAAGGGATTGTAACGATCGGGCAACTTGAGGGGAAGCGGAGTGCACTGCGCTCGCTCCGCATGAGCCCGGAGCGCATTGGGAGTGTGGTAGCAGAAATCCAGTCGCTTCAGGAACCCATAGCCCTTGAATAAAACAGGTTGTGTCGCCATCCCCGCTGCAAGCAGACGGGGTATTGGCGCACAACCACCAGGGTGTTTTGCTCTATAAGGATTCAGGCCTTGGCCGCTCTTGTTTTAATCTTCGGCCACTGCACCCCGCAGCAAAGCTGCCGGGGTATGTCTTGCCGAGGCCAATAAGGTTCACCTTGGTTTTCTAGACTTTACTCCTAAACCCATATGGGGACATCGTAAGTCCCCACATAATTCAATTGATTTCTTGCGTACGACTTCACTATGATAGGGGAGGGGATAACAGGTTTTATATACAGTAGAATAGAGAACTATGGCAAAGAAATGGTCTAGAAACTTTACCCCGGGCTCTGTCGAGCCTTTTACCATAAGTCGAAGCAAGGTAGACATGTTTACGGAGTGTCAGCGCTGCTCCTACCTTGATTTGCGGCTTGGGGTGAAGCGTCCATCCATGCCGTCTTTTACACTGAATAACGCCGTTGACGAGCTTTTTAAACGAGAATTTGATACGCATCGCGTACAGGGCACGGCGCATCCCTTGATGAAAAGATATGGTATTGATGCGGTGCCACTGCGCGATGAACGCATGGACGAGTGGCGGGACGCGCTACGACACGGCATCAAGTTTCATCACCAACCCTCGAACTTCATTTTGCGCGGCGGCATAGATGATGCGTGGGAGACTCTAAGCGGAGAGATTATGGTAGTGGACTACAAAGCCACGAGTAAGAAAGTGGGCCCCTCAACTGAAGAGGATCTCTACGACGCGTATAAAAAGCAGATGGAGGTATATCAGTGGCTCTTTCGCAGAAATGGATTTAAAGTCCATCCCACTGGATACTTTGTATACGCAAACGGTAAGGGAGATAGGGAAGCCTTTGACGGGAAGCTTGAGTTTGACGTAGAGCTCATTCCCTATACTGGTTCTGATGCATGGGTCGAGCCTACCCTCATGCGCATGCGCGAAACGCTCGAGAGCAACGAGATTCCTCCGATAGGAACGTCCTTTGGTGGCGGTCCCTGTGAGCACTGCACGTACCGCGAAGAAGCGGGCAAGATCCTCCAAAAAATACACAAAGAAAACAAAAAGAAATAAAACGATTTTGTTATACTTTCTTGTATGAAGAGCAACTTTGCGAAACGGGTGCAAGACGTAGTAAGAAGTATACGAAAAGGGGAGACTATGACGTATGGGCAGGTGGCATATGCGGCGGGGTGTAGGGGTGCGGCGCGTGCCGTGGGAACCATCATGAAAAACAATAACGACCCGAACATGCCGTGCCATCGCGTGGTGCGCGCCGACGGTAAACCTACGGGGTACAATGGTATCAACGGCCCTTCCCGCGAAGCATTACTCGCCTGCGAACGTACCCCTACCTATGCAAAAAAATAACCTGGATGCAATGATGCGGCAGAAACCGATTCCCGAAATTGATCGGTTTCGTGCACAAGGTCGAAGGAATAAGGCAGATTTCCAGACACTCCTTAGCTCCACCGTAGGTGTGAGGTATGGCACGGAAAAAATAAACAAATTGGTTGAGTCCCTTACTCCAATCGTGCATGTTGATTACGTAGAAACAAAGTACAAAGGTATACAAGTCCCCATGTACACACCAGAGTTTCAAATACGAATGCTCGAGTTACTAAAAACACAAACAGTAGGCGAACAAAGAAGGGGACGAATGGATGTCGCTATTGCCAGAGTGCAAAAGAAAGCAGCTCTTTCTGTTGTCCCCACCCCACATCCTGCAGATGTTTCCCCTGGAGCTACACTTGCGGAGGAGGTGCCCCATGCTCCCAAGTGAAAACGTCCTCCGTAATGTGGACTCGCCGGCTTTGCTCGTTGAGATAGGGAACGCGACCATTACTTTCTGGAATATGTTCTTCCAGGAATACCTACGGGCGATGAGCGCAGACTATCGTCGCTTCTGGCTCGATCCCTACTTTGAGAAACATACTGGCAAGAAACCACCCGGATACTACTTCCGCTTGGCGCGCGTAGAACCGCGCCGGTAGGGGGAAAGGCCGCGCACTCTGCGCGGCCATACCTTGCATCTCTTAATTTCTATAGTATAATCATTCAGGGAAGGAGGTGAAATTCTTGGCCCCTAGCTCAGTCGTTCTCTCCTGTGTAGCTATGTCGATGATGGGCGTTTGTATCTTCGCGGCGTGGCTCACAGTGCCGTACTGGTCGAACCAGGCGGCGAAGTTTCTCGCATCGCATTGAGGCGAGAAAAAGCGCGTCGGACAGGTAGGAAACTACTTGCTCGGCGCGCTTTGTTATACTTTCTCGTAATGGAAGTTTCTATAGAGCCCTCGTGGAAAGCGGTACTCTCTGGTGAGTTTGATGAGCCCTACTTTGCAGAGCTCGCAGAGTTTGTAAAAAACGAATACAAAAGTACTACGGTATTCCCACCTCCCAAGGTTATGTTTCGAGCGTTTGAACTCACTCCTTTTGATGAAGTAAGGGTGGTGATTTTGGGCCAGGATCCGTACCACGGAACAGGGCAGGCAAATGGACTCTGCTTCGCAGTTGGCGAGGGAATGTTGCTTCCACCTTCACTTCGAAACATCTACCAAGAACTAAAATCCGACCTCGATTCATCATGTGGGGACATCGTAAGTCCCCACATGATGAATCGAGGGGGAGATTTGTCGGGGTGGGGGAAACAAGGAGTCTTGCTTTTAAACGCCACGCTTACGGTGCGCGCAGGCTCCGCGGGCTCACACCAAAACAAAGGATGGGAGCGGTTTACTGATGCAGTGATACAAAAACTCTCTTGGGGGCGCGAACATCTTGTGTTCATACTTTGGGGGAACTACGCAAAAGCCAAGGGGGCGCATATAGATCGCGAAAAGCATCTCGTCATCGAGTCCCCTCACCCCTCACCCTTCTCCGCTCACTCAGGTTTCTTTGGCAGTAAACCCTTCAGCAAAACAAACGACTATCTCACCTCCCACAGCCTCCCTCCCATCGACTGGCTCTCCTAAACTAGGACATCGGATGTCCTAGTTTCTTGGTCTTTGTTACCACACCGTGGTGCGGTTCCTTTTGTCACGGTAGAGTTTGTCGCCCTTCTCGACGCCATAGGCGGCATAGAAAGACTCCATGTTTGAGGCAGGGCCGTTGATGCGGAAAATGCCAGGGGAGTGCGGGTCAGTGAGCACCTGCATCTTTTGAAACTCTGGTGTCGCGTTTTCTCGATCAAAGAGCGTAAAGCCGAGGAAGAACCGTTGCTCTGGCGTAAAACCTCCCACGGCGTGTTTTCCGGTCTTTCTCAAGCGTCGCTCATATGCATCATAGGCGATGGAAAGGCCACCTAAATCCGCGATATTTTCTCCAAGCGTGAGTTTTCCGTTAACCTTCACACCATCCGCCACCTTGTAGCGGTCGTACTGCGCGCACACGATTGCTGCCTTTTTCTCAAAACGCTTTCTATCTGCAGGAGTCCACCACGCTTTGAGATTCCCCTCATGATCGTACTTGCTCCCCTGATCATCAAAACCGTGGGTAATTTCATGTCCGATGACCGAGCCGATAGCGCCGTAATTTAAGGCATCATCCGCATCCTCGTTGAAGAAGGGAGGCTGGAGAATGGCGGCAGGGAAGACTATATCGTTTAAATTGGGTGCAAAGTATGCATTAACGGTTTGCGGATACATAAACCACTCATCACGATCTATGGGTTTCGTGAGCTTTGCCAGGTCTTTTTTGTGATGAAATTCGCTTGCACGCATCACATTTCCTGCAAAGTCTTGTGCATCAATGGTAAGGCCCGCATAGGATTTCCACCGGCGTGGATACCCGATTTTCCTATTCATAGCCGCAAGCTTGCGGAGCGCCTTACGCTTTGTGTGGGGACTCATCCAATCAAGACCTTTGAGACGCGCTTCGTATGCTTCAAAAAGATCATCCACCAGCTGGTCCATTTTTCGTTTCGCACTCGCACTAAAGTGACGCGCCACGTAGAGCTTGCCGAGCACCTCACCAAGAGCTCCATTTACGGCACCAAGCGTGCGACGCCAAAGTGGCTTCATCTCTTTTGCACCTGAGAGTACCTTTCCATAAAACGCAAACTGATGCTTCACAAAACGTAGGGAGAGGCAGCTTGCGTAGTCGTTTACCAAATGAAATACAAGGTATGTTTTAAGTTCTTCAAGCGGCGTGCTCCGCAGTATGCTTCGAAGTCTTGCAAAGAAATAGGGCTGCATGACGATGAGGGAGGAAGGTGTGCCTACGCCGCTCTTTTTGAAGTATCTCTTCCAATCAAACCCGGGCGCATGCGCCGTGAGCGCCGTCACCGTCATTTTGTGGTACGTCTTGTCTGCATCACGTCTATCCTCTTTGGTCATAGAGTGCCGCGCAAGTAGTGTCTCAATTCGAAGAACTGCGTCGCGGGCACTGAGAGCATCTTTTCGTCCTAAAAGGCGAAACAAACCTTCGACGTGTGTGTGGTAGGCACGGCGTACTCGCGTTGATTCAGTATCGTCTTTGAGGTAGTAATCGCGGTCAGGAAGTCCTAGTCCGTCCTGATGGAGATGGAGCGCGTAGCGCGTGCTTTTCTTTGAATCCTGGTCAACACCTGCGTTAAAAAACACGCCAACGCCTATGCGATGGAGCTTGGCGATCAGCAACTCAATATCATCAGTGTTTTGTGCCGATGCGATGTCTTTACGAATTTCTTGAAGCGGCGAGATATGAAGTGCATTGCGGCGCTTCATGTCCATGCCGGAGTGATAGAAATCCCGGATGAGCTGCTCACTGCTTCCTTTTGGCAGCTGTCTTTTTTTTGAAACTTCCTCGACGATAGCGTGGATTTTTCTGTCAGTATCAAGCCGTAAAATCATAAAAGATCCCCAACGCGACTCATTTTTCGGTACAGGGTTCTTCTTGAGCCAAGCACCTGACGCATAGTGATAGAAATCATCTTGCGGCCGCACGGCCGCATCCATATCACGCACCTCAAATCCCCACCCTCGTTTCTTCATTTAAGAAGTATACCCCTTACCACTTTTCTGTAAAAAGTGGTAAGGGGTATACGCGCTAAAACACACAGGATTTATGCCATTACCGTTTTATGGTTGCTCCAATGTATTAAATCTCTCCTATAGGAGAGATTTAATACATTGGAGATGACATGCGTACTTGATGAGTTCGTTTTTGAGGTTGGTCACGCACATATTGGTACTTATCCCCATACGCCAAGTAGCCCTTTCGTAGTAAAATGAGAGGTATGAAGTACACCATCAAAAACCTCCACACCGAGTTTCCGTCAGACGATGCCTGTCTCGATTTCATCTTTAGACACAAGTATCCAGATGCTAAAGGATATTCCCGCATGAATGGCCGCAAAGCATACGCCAACTCTCAAGGGCATCACATCCATCCTCTTGCCAGGACCATCTTCGAGAAGTCCTCTACACCACTCTCAATCTGGTTCCATGTCATGTTCCTGTTCGCCTCCCACAAGAACGGCGTATCCGCTAAGACCATCCAACGAGAGACCGGGGTGACATACAAGACCGCCTGGCGCATAGGACACCAGGTCAGGAAGCTCATGGAGCAAGGAGGCGATCTCCTGTCAGGTGAGGTCGAAGCAGACGAAACGTACTACGGCAAGGGCGGTACTAATGCTATGAAGTTCAAGAACAAACAAGCAGTATTGGGAGTGGTGGAGCGTAAGGGGAGGGTACGCGTAAAGAAGGCCCCTAACCGCCGAGCAGAGATAGTCCTTCCGTTCATTAAAGAGAATGTGGAGCGCGGCTCATTCATGGTCACGGACGAATACCGCGGCTACGACAAGCTTTCATTCGGAGCCTATGGCTACCAGCACGTGAACGTAAAGCACGGTAAGAACCATTACTCCTGGAAGGGACAGCACACTAACACCATTGAAGGTTTCTGGGGGCAGTTCAAAAGAAGTGTCAGAGGAACGTACTCTTTTGTCTCTGCTCAGCACCTCCAGGCGTACTTGAACGAGTTCGCCTATAGGTACAACACTAGAGCTTCTTCGGTGCCTGTTTTTGCTTTGCTGCTCGCACGGGCTTCCCAATAGCTTTCTTGAGGAGGGCGTGGAAACGGTCGCGGTCTGCGGAAGGCATGTCTATAAGTATACGTCTCTTAGTTAGAGCGTATTAACAGATTCTCGTTATCTGCAAGATAACGCATGTGAAGTGCTGTACGCGCTTCCATCTCCGCGCCGCCTGTCTTATGCGAATACCGCAACTTTTGTACAAGCGCGAGTACGGTTGCAGCATGTAGTACTCGACGATCTAATGCCAGAGTCGGCAGATGAGATTCTATATTTTCTGCCTCGTATCCCTGAATAAGCTGTTGTATTGCCTGCTCGCCGCCATTATGTATGGTGTTCGCGATACTCTTCCCCATGTCTATATAGGGAAGGTTCATCATCGGTGTAGGGTCTGAAGTCGTTAACGGTTCCGTATCAAAGAAATTCCCGGCAGCAACATCCATGTGGCATATGGTGCTCTCAGGATGAGCCGCGCTATGTTCGAGAAGAATCGTACGAGCCTTCGCTATGGTATTTGCATCGACGAGCCCATGCTCAATAACGTAAGAGCTCCTGCTTGCAAGTTGCGTGTCCGCGTTTAGCCACTCCTCGAAAGTGGCAAACTCCCCATACCCGTCCGCGCCTATGGTGCCAAATCCCCGACCTTCGGAGCGATGTAAGCCGCGTACCGTAGCACCAATGCGTATGAAATCTCCATTCTGTATTTGCGCTTCGGGATCACGTTCTTCATCGAGCGTCGGCGCATTCACAAAACTCATAAGAATGTACGGGTGACCATTGCAGTCACCATCCTCTATGACATGCGTAACTGGGGAGCCGGTCTTTTCCCATTCCCTTAAAGCGATAGCGATACCTTTGGTTGGTCGCACCCCCAACGGAAATTTAAGGATAGTTTTCTCGGAATCGGTTTCAAGTTGACAGACTAAGGAAGAGAAACCGCTATGAAAGAATTTTACGCGCACATGCTCGCTCTTGAATCGCTCGTGATTTTCTATGAGCGGTTGTATTTCCTTACGGATCGCCTTACGCTCCTCTTCAAACTCCTTTATGCGCGGATCTTCCGATACTATTGGTTCGTTGAGAAACGTGACGCGCGTTGGACTCTCAATCTTCAACTCGGACTCAGTATCTGGTACAAGATGCTGATTACGCTCTAGATATCCTTGGATGCGGGGAATACGTGCAGCAAGCTCAGGATCGTGCTGCTTTCGATGAGATTTTGCGAGTTTATGAATCGAGACGTAGATAACCGCCGCATGAATGAGCTTCCTGTCGAGTTGTATCAATTCATTCCCGTCTCCTTGTTCATAGCTCGCGATGAAGCGCTCAATTGCCTGGTCACCTTCTGTAACAAGACCGTACACGGCTCTTCCAATATCCATGTATGGAATGGTAGAAGTCGGCGCTGGGTCGAATATGGCAGGTGGATTCGATGCAAGCGCGTTACCGAGGCCGTAATCCGTGTGACAGAGAACGCCGCCGGGATGCTCCTGTTCGTACGTAACTAATGCTGTCCGCGCTCTTTTGAGATGTGTTGCGTCCATAAGTCCCTGCTCGATGACATAAGTTCCATCCTTACCTTCAGTAAACGAAGGGAGAGCTTCTTCAAAAGTCGGATATGCTCCTCGCCCTTTTCCATCTATCGGACCGTATCCGTCCGTCTGTACGCGATGCATTTTGCGCAACGTACGACCAAGATATTCGTAGATATCGCTTTCTACACGTTCCTCATGCGTGGTCACATCGATTATGGAACCGACTGGTAGATACTGAAGGAGAATATAGTTGCTATTCCCGATCTTTCCGATATCAAGAACATCAGGAGTCATAACACCCACTTCCTTCCATGCATGTAGCGCGAACGCCTCTCCATCGGTCGGATCCCCTTCAAAGGGTATCTTTAGGACGACCGTCTCATTAGGTGCTTCGATCTTCATTGCAAGTGAAGAGACACCCCTTGAGAAATACTCAACCGTAACATCTTTTCCTTTGAGCCGATCATGCTGCTGAAGGAAGCCCTCCAAGCGGTCTACTATTTCCTTCCGTTCATCTTCATATCGAGCAAGGAGAGCATTGTCCGTGCCTGTACGAGGTTGATTACGGAACGTGACTGTGCCGATGCGTTCCGGCGAACCCTCAGGTTTTTTCTCATCGGGACCTTCCATAGACAGAATAGTATCATCGCCTGTACTTCAGTACTCATTTTAAAGGAATACTTGGCGTGAGGGGATAGGTACCCACATATTGACATATCGCGCATGATGAGTATAATGATAAAGGATTGAAAGGCAGTCTGGTATAGAGGCGCACACCCGTGTGCCACCAGGCTGAAACAGCGATGAAAAAAGTTCTCATTATGGGAGCGATTATGGTGGTGGGCGCCGTGGCCTTAGCCATCATTGACCGATTGATTGGATATGAGTCTTCCGGGACCCATATTTCGTCCATCGTGCACAATATGATGTGGGGCATTTACGGCGCCTGTCTCATGGCAACCAGCTATCGTTGCTAGGTCCTGCCGGCGCGCCCTTACTTTTGGGCGCGTCGGTAAACTTTTTAATACGCACGTGATATCTTCTGTAACATGACCGTCTCGGAAGTCAGAAAGCGTTATCTTGAATTCTTCGCAAAGCGAGGGCACGCGGTCATACCCTCCGCCCCTATCGTGCCGGGGAATGACCCAACGACGCTTTTTACCTCCTCAGGCATGCAGCCCTTGGTGCCCTATCTTCTTGGGGAAGACCATCCGGCCGGGAAGCGCATTGTGAATTCCCAGATGAGCTTTCGTGCGGGCGACATTGAAGAGGTGGGAGACAATCGTCACACGACGTTTTTTGAAATGCTGGGGAACTGGTCTCTGGGTGATTATTTCAAGAAAGAACAGCTGCCTTGGATATTCGAGTTT
>JBASFO010000056.1:0-12055 GCA_049653065.1 Minisyncoccia bacterium | reverse complement strand
ATCTATCCCTCCTGTAGAGCCGCCTAGCGATGCGGCGCATACCTTTCGTACGTACGCGTCCGACGTTGCAACACTCACCGGAAAGCCGCTTGGCAATGAGGTGCGAAACGAGCCTGCAGTAGTGCACCATAAACCGGCAGCATCGGTACACACTCCATCGGTTCCAAGTGAATCTCCAGATCCTTCACCAAATCCCACGGCGACCCCTTCTACGCCCACACGCCCTCCTCCACTTCCGCCTCCCCCGGCAAAAATCGTTCCCAGGGCACCAACGACTTCTGAGACCCGAGACGAGGTGCTCGCGAGACTGCGTCAAAAAGCGGGAAGGGAGGTGGTAGAAACCAGTCCCCGCCTTCCCGTGCCCCCTGCTCCCTCGACAAACGAAACAAAAGAACAGGTGCTCGCTCGATTAAAGGCAAAAGCGGGGGGCGCCACGCAGCCTTTTCCTCTTTCGAGTGCTCCGGCTCCTCTTGAGGTTGTGCCTCCTCTCCCCCCACACCGCGATGCACCGGTATCCTCTTCCGAACCCTCTCCGCTTCATACGTACAAAACCGACTTTGCAGGATTTGCAGAGCAGAAGGGTGCTTCGCGTATTTCTATGCTCGCTGCCGAGCAAGACGCGGGACAAACCACTACTCCTGTCTCCATAGAGAAACCAAAAGGAAACATGTTTGTAATTGCTGCGGGCATACTCCTCCTTGTTGCCGGAATGGGGAGCGTGTATGCGGCATACCGTTTTGCCACGGGACGCCCCCCGATCCCCGAAGAGCTCTTTGTACCTTCTCTTATATTTGCAGATGAGCGCGCGGAACTCTCCGGAGAGGGAGCCGCGCTTCGAGAGTCGCTCGTCACGCTCACCACGCGCACCCTGCCCGAAGGAAGTGTGGTCGTTGCGTACCTCTCCTATGCGACGACGAGTGCAGAGGGGGTGGAAACGAGCACTCTCCCCGGAAACGCTTTGATTGCGCGCCTTGCGCTCCCCGCGCCCGATATTCTCCTCCGAAATATCGAAACACCTTCGATGGTGGGGGTGGTCACTGTGGGAGGACAGACGCGGCCCTTTTTTATTCTGCGCGTTTCCTCATACGAGCGCACCTTTGCTGGAATGCTTGAGTGGGAGGCACGCATGGAGCGTGACCTTGCCTCCTTCTACCCCCGCTATACAAACTCCGCACTACTCTCCGAGACACAGAACGATTTCTCCATTCGCATAGGATTTAGAGATGAGGTTGTGGGAAATCGTGATGTGCGGGTACTGCGTGATTCTGCGGACCGCGCGGTGCTACTCTATGGATACCGTGATAAAAAGACCCTGCTTATCGCGCGCGACGAGGGCGCATTTCTTGAGCTTCTCGAGCGGCTTGAGGCAAGCCGCTCTCAATGAGCTTCCCGGGAAATTCCGTAGAAAGTCATAGGTGTGGTAGTCTGGGCCCCATGAAGACTGATACGTATGCGAAGCGCCTCATGGAAGAGAAGGCACGACTTGAAGCGGAGCTCTCTTCCATAGGACGCAGAAATCCTGCAAATCCGGCTGATTGGGAAGCACTTCCCGCGGAGACCGGTCAGGAGGCGGATTCGATAGATATCGCAGAGCATATCGAAGGCTATGAGGACAATGCAGCCATACTAAAGGAACTTGAAACCCACTACAATGAAGTGCTCGCCGCACTTTCCCGTATTGAAAACGGCACCTATGGTCTCTGTGAGATTTCTGGCGAGGCTATTGAGTCGAGGCGGCTTGATGCCGATCCGGCTGCACGAACGTGCAAAGCACATATTAGCTAACCCACCTCTATGACCTCTACACTCTCGGTACAAGAATCGTTTTCGTTTGGATGGAGAACGTTCAAGGCGCGCCCATGGATTTTTGTGCAGGCTGCGCTTGTACTTATTGCGATCAGTATTGTTTTCAACATACTCGGAAGTCTCCTCGGTGCGGGAGCTGAGGCTGACGGTGGCATCGCCCTTATTTCAGTACTCCTTTCGCTCGTGCTCGCTGTCGCGTCTTTGTATGTGAGCATCACCGTAAACAACATGGGATTCATGAGCTTTTATCTAAAAGCACATGATGCACTCTCCTCAGTGTCGCTCCGCGATCTCTGGCGTCCGCACCCATTTTGGAAGTTCGTGCTTGCAATTATCACGCTTGGGGTGACGGTGCTGGTCGGACTTATTCTCCTCATCGTCCCCGGCGTCATCTTCTCCCTCATGTTCTTCCCGACTCTCTATATCGTACTTGAACGGGAGCTCGGACCCATAGAAGCCATGAAAGAAGCGGCTCGCATGACCAAGGGAAACAGATGGAAACTCCTTCTCTTTGGGTTTGCGGTTCTCGGCATAAACCTCGTCGGCGCACTCGTGCTCCTCGTCGGACTTTTAGTTTCGATACCAGTCTCAATGCTTGCGACCATCCACGTCTATCGTACGCTCGCAAATCACACAGCGGTAGCACCAGTTACTCCTCCTGCAGCCGCATAGGGCGCACGTGCGGCTTCCCGCGTATGAAACAGAGCGCAGGGAAGAAGATCTCCGGGTATGCATCAATAGGCGCCGCGCAGAGCGTGGGTGCTGCTGCACAACTCGTCACCATAGAGGCCGACCTGACGCGCGGCCTCCACGCGTTTTCCATTGTAGGGCTTGCAGACAAGGCTGTTGAAGAGGCGCGCGACCGCATCGCCGCTGCGATACGGCACTCCGGCGGAAGATCACCCAAAAGCGATAGGCGACGCATCGTACTCTCGCTTTCTCCCGCAGATTTGAGAAAAGAGGGTTCACACTACGACCTGCCGCTCGCTCTCTGCTACCTTGCTGCCGCGGGTGAACTTATTCTTCCCGAAAAGCCCGCACTTTTTGCAGGAGAGCTCGCGCTTGACGGTACGCTCCGCAGTGTCCGCGGGATACTGCCGCAAGTGGTGGCTGCAAAAGCTGCTGGTATACAAGAAGTGTTTGTACCGCCCGGAAATGCTGCGGAGGCGACTCTTGCAGAAGGAATAACCATCTATGCGCCAGAGAACCTCAGCGCTGTACTTGCGCACCTACGAGGAGAGCAGGCACTTCTTCCGGTAGTTCCCGAAACACACACTGCAGTCGAGCCGCTCGCCGTTGATTTACAAGAAATAAAAGGACAGGAGGGAGCAAAACGAGCGCTTGAAATAGCAGCCGCGGGCCGACATAATCTCGTCTTGTATGGGCCACCGGGAACAGGAAAGACCATGCTTGCACGAGCGCTCCAAGGGATTCTCCCGCCGCTAACCCCGGACGAAGTGCTCGAGGTTACGGCACTACACTCAACCGCAGGCGAACTGCGTCATGGGGCGATATTTCATCCGCCGTTTCGCGCGCCGCACCACACCGTTTCCCATACGGCCATGGTGGGAGGTGGTACAGTACCGCGCGCAGGAGAGGTAACCCTCGCCCATAGGGGCGTCCTCTTTATGGATGAGTTTGCAGAGTTTGACACGAGAGCGCTTGAGGCACTGCGCCAACCGCTTGAAGACCGCGTGGTAACCGTTGCGCGCACGCGCGCAACGACCACCTTTCCCGCTGACTGCATGGTGGTTGCTGCATTAAATCCTGCGGACACGCTCACCGCAGACACCCACGCATCAGTACGTCACGCACTCAAACAATCACGGAAAATCTCACGACCCATCGTTGATAGGCTCGATCTCTGGGTTTCTGTACCACACATCTCCCATGACACACTCTCAAACCTTGCGGGGGGCGAGCGCTCTCTCACCGTCCGCGAGCGCGTAAAAGCCGCGCGAGGGCGCGCAGAAAAGAGAAGCGGAAAAGAAAACGCGCGACTCTCGGGAAAGGAACTTGATGAATCTTCTCACTTTTCAAAAGAGGCAAAAGAAACGCTCCTCGAGGCTTCTCGCACACTCAATCTTTCTCCCCGGAGTTTCCATCGCGTTATGCGCGTAGCGCGCACTATCGCAGATCTTGGAGGCTCGGAAGAGGTGTTACCTCCACACGTAATGGAAGCCCTCCAGTACCGCCCTCGCGGACTCTTTGGGTTTGAATAGAAAATGGTGGTTTAGTAGACAGAATTGGTACCTGAGAGAGAGGCGCAAATACCATTACTTTATTATGACGTACGTCATAATAAAGTAATGGTAGAAAATGGTGAGGGATAGGAAGTAGGGGGAGGAGAAAGAAACATAGGAGACGCAACACGAAAGAGAAAACAGAAAAGGAACGCCCCGCAAGGATGTGTGGGGCGTTCCTGATGGGGCACGGCGAATCTGATTAAACTCCGTGTCCTCGAAAGAAGACGAAGCGCACGATGCGAGTTTTGGTGCTGTGCTCTTCTATCACCAAACGCGTAAGCGTGCAGGGATTCGCTCGGAACCAGAATGTTCTAAGCTCTTCCCTCGCCACTATGAGCACAGAGCCATAGAGCGTACTACATTGTGAGCGGCGAATGTATTCGTTCGTCATCGCTTGTGCTGCAGTATTGCCACCTATCTCGTAGGCGCTACCAATGTCACGAGCCGTAGTTTCATTGGTACAGACGGGTATCCCAAGTGAGGAATACGTCTCTCCGACTTTTGGTACTTGTGAGTATGCGGGAAAACCGCACCATGTCAGGACACACATGCAAAGGACAAAAAAGGCGCGCACCGCACACCTCCTTTCTATGAATGACTGCAAACGTACAGCCGCTCGCAGTATGCACCTCATTCAATCAGGCGTGAAGAGGCCACATACCCCCGAGGTTTAACCTCGGGGGTATGTGGATGCAGAACCAGTTTCAAAATATGTACTGGCATCGGACATGGGTGCCGCGTCCGCTTGTGCTGCGAGGAGGCGATACGAACTTTTTTACTGAGCGAAGGGGTTTTTGGCGCCACGCACTTCAAAGTGAAGATGGTTACCGGTCGAGCGGCCGGTGTTCCCGACACCACCGAGGTGCTCGCCCTTAACAATTGACTGCCCTGGTGTAGCGGCAACCGAGGAGAGGTGTGCGTAGAGCGTTTGCGTGCCGTTGTCGTGGGAGATAACTACGTAGTTTCCATACCCTCCGTTATAGCCGCCGCCCGCCTTTGCGACGATCACGGTGCCAGAAAGCGCGGCATAGACAGGAGTGCCTGAGGGGATACCGGCAAGGTCTATGCCGTTGTATCCGTGAATGCCTTGGGAGACATAGGCGCTTGGCACGGGATTTGCATAGTCTCCGAGCACAACAGAGGAGGCGGGACGCTTCACCGCCGGTAGGGAAACAGAAGATGAGCCGGAAGATGTTTTCGCGACCGTTTTTGCGGGAGCGAGGTTTCCGCCAGGGATAATAAGTTCGGTGCCTGCGGCAAGAGATTCGGTCGGGTCGATACCGTTAAAGAGTGCGATTTCATCTATATCAGCGTCAAAGAGTTTAGCAACATCAGAGAGGGTGCCGCCACGCTTTATGGTGTAGCGCACGCCCGAGACCGGGAGGATAAGGAGGGTATCGCCCGGCTGGATGGTAGCAGGGTCTTTTATGTCGTTTGCCCAGAGAATAGTATTGACCGATACCTCAAACATATCCGCGATTCCTGAAAGGGAATCGCCTTCCCGTACCTCGTAGAGTGAGATGGCCCCTCCTTTTTCCGATTCTGCGGGAAGGATGCCGGAGGGACCGCCGCTTGAAAGAAGCGCCGTATCCTCAGTCACGGAGAGGTCTATGCCACCTTTGTCGGGGTTAGGATCTACGTGAAGCGCTGATTGGAGCCACTCTTGTGAAGGGTCGTGTAGCACAGGGACGGTAGCTTCCTCTTCGGCCATAGCAAACGGAAAGAAGGAAAAAGCCCGTACTGATACGGGATATATTGAGAGGATAAACGCCACGAAAAGGCCGGTAGCGGCCGCAAGGGTAATTACTCCATATACGTTCCTGCCTGGTGCTTTTGAAGCGGGGGGGCGGGAAGGATGTTTCGAATACAATATAAGGTCTTTAGGGGGTGTTCTATCGTCTCTTTCGATTACAAAAATAGCTTATATAAGCCATTTCTTGAGTATCTTTCATTTCTACCAACCTGCGGATTATACCTGTAGCGGTTTTCTGGTCAATCAGGTTGTACCCAGGTTATCAACACGAGAAATAACTAGTAAGTAAGCCATCTTTCCTATATCAGGGGAGTACGCGTATAGTTTGTCGATGCAGTACCTCGAGGGATTGAATGACCGACAAAAGGAGGCCGTGCTCACCACTCTTGGCCCTGTTTCAATTCTCGCCGGCGCAGGGAGCGGGAAAACACGGGTGCTTACCACCCGTATCTACCATCTCATTCGACAAGGCGTACCGCCCGAAAAGATTCTCGCGGTTACCTTTACGAACAAGGCGGCGCGTGAGATGCGGGAGCGGCTCGGCACACGACTCGGGCATGAAGTTGCAGTATGGAAAAGGGAAGGAGTGCCTTTTGTTGCAACCTTTCATGGACTCGGAAGGGAAATTCTCGAACAGTACGGCCGCCCCCTAAAAATTCCCCGACATTTTGCCGTATTTGACCGCGATGACTCGGAGCGCGCTATAAAAGAAGCCTTGAGAGCGCTCGGCGTTGATCCTAAAGAGGTTCCTCCTCGTGCCGTGCTTTCGCGCATCTCAAAGGCAAAGGGGGAGGGAAAAACCAGGACCGAGTTTACGGAGTCTCATGCCAAGGAGAGCTTCCGTGCACGCCTTACGGCAGATGCGTGGACACGGTACGAAGAAAAACTCGTAAAAGAAAAGGCACTCGACTTTGATGATTTGATTTCGCTTCCCGTGCGCCTCTTAGAAGAGCATGAGGAAATTCGTGCCGAGGTCGCAGAGCGCTTTCATTACCTCCATATTGATGAGTACCAGGACACCAATGAGCTCCAGGGACGGCTCACGGCGCTTCTTGCGGGAGAGCGCAAGAATCTTTTTGTAGTTGGTGACATCGATCAGACTATTTTTACGTGGCGCGGAGCAACCATAGACAATCTCCTCAAATTCGAGCAGACCTATCCTGAGGCGAGAACTATCGTACTCGAACATAACTACCGCTCCACAAAAACCATCGTAGACGCTGCAAACCAGGTAATCGAAAAAAACAAAAATAGAAAAGAGAAGCGTTCAGTCACGGGAAACGCTGAGGGCGCCCGTATTGCGGTGCATCTCGCAAGAACAGCAGAAGAGGAGGCGCGTTTCGTCGCCGAAAAAGCGCGGGAATGTGTGCGTGGGGGCACACGGTCCGAAGAAATTGCCGTACTCTATCGCACCAATGTTCAGTCTCGCGCCCTTGAAGAAGCGTTTTTACGCGTGGGTGTTCCCTACCGGCTCATCGGCACACACTATTATGCACGCAAAGAAGTGAAGGATGTGCTCGCGTGGGTGCGCCTCGCACTTGCACCCGAGAGAGAAGCGGATCGTATGCGTGCGATACTCTCGCCGCCGCGCGGGATTGGCAAAGTGACACTCGGAAAGTTGGTAGCGGGAGCGCGCGAGGCTCTTCGTCCTGGCGAGCGTATCAAGGTAGCGGCATTTGAGGCTCTGGTAGGGAAGCTCCACGATGCGGCGCAGACTCTCATACCTTCAGAGTTTGTGCGTCTCGTTATAGAAGAGAGCGGAATACGTGCGGCGCTTGAAGCGGGGGGAGAGGATGACCTTGAGCGACTTGAAAACGCCAAGGAGCTTGCGACTCTTGCCTCGCGCCACGATGGCGTCGCGGGCGAGGAAGGCATTGCTGCGTTTCTTGCGGACGCGGCACTCGCCGGAGACGCCGATGCGTTTGATAGGCCAGGAGAGAAGAAAGAAGCAGTAATGCTCATGAGTGTACATGCGGCAAAAGGTCTTGAGTTTGACGTCGTGTTTGTGACGGGACTTGAAGAGGGGCTCTTCCCGCATGAGGGCATGAGCGAGGAGGAGCGAGATGAAGAAGAGGAACGGCGGCTGTTTTATGTGGCTCTCACGCGCGCACGCACGAAACTCGTGCTTACCCTGGCGCGAGTGCGGCGTATCTACGGCACCGATTACCTTCAGGAACCCTCTTCATTTCTCTCTGACATAGATGCCTCCCTGGTCGAGTACGTGCATGAGCACGAAGAGGGTATCATCGAAGCATGAGCCCCGTGAGAAAGAAACAATACGCACGTACAGGAGCGCTGCATGTTTTTCTATGAAGCGTCCGCATTTTGTTTCACATGGGGTGAGGGCAAAGAAATCTCTGGGGCAGAACTTTCTCATGCACGCGCGCATTGCCGAGCGTATTGCGGACGTCGCGCAGATACCAGAAACGGGTACGGTGCTTGAGATTGGTCCGGGAACCGGGAAGCTCACGAAGCCCTTGCTCGTGCGCGCGGCACGCGTAATCGCCGTTGAGGCAGACGCTGAGCTTCTCTCGCGTTTAGAAGTCACCTTTGCAAAAGAGGTGGTAGAGGGGAGATGTAAACTCATCCACGGCGATATTCGTACCTTTGATCTTGCGCACCTACAAGGCCCCTATCAACTCGTCGCCAATATTCCGTATTATTTGACGGGGGAGATACTGCGTCAGTTTCTCTCGGCAAAGAAAAAACCAACCTCCATGACCTTGCTGGTGCAAAAAGAGGTTGCGGAGCGTATTGCACGCTCGAAAAAAGAGAGTCTCCTGTCTCTTTCCGTAAAAATCTATGGAACTCCGAAGTATGAATTTAGCGTCCCACGCGGCGCCTTTACACCTGCACCAAATGTCGACTCTGCGGTGCTCTCAATACAAAACATACGAAACGATGTCTTCTCCTCACCAGAGCAAGAGGCTTTTTTCTTTGACGTGCTGCACGCGGGATTTGCACATAAACGAAAACGCCTTGCGGGCAATCTCTCCGTCTTTGGCACACGTGACGAAGTTAGAGAAGCACTTATAAGCGCCGGTATTGCAGAAAACGCACGTGCCGAAGACGTGCCGCTCGCATCCTGGAGAGAACTGGTGACATGTCTTGCACGCAAACGTTCCGTACGCTAACTCTATGAGACTCCTCACTCACATACGTACTCTTATACAGCACCTCGAGCAGTCGCCGCTTTCTCCTTTTCAAGCAACGACGCTTATTGCATCTGCAATTTTTCTTCGAATATTCTTTGAAAACTTTACCAATGCAGGTAATGCGGGGGTAGCAAATGGTTTCCTGGATACCTTTTTTCACTACCCACTATGGTATGGATGTCTCTTCCTCTCTGCCATGTTTATCCTCTCGGTGTTTGCGAGGATGTCAGTTGCGCTCGCGCGCACCACGATCGCATTCTCATCCTTTGTACTCCTTACCCCGCCCCTTATAGATAGCGTCGTGCACGGCCTCGGAGGACACGTATATGGCTACCTTGCGGGAGACGCCATAACCATGACCTTTCACTTCTTTACCCTCATGCTTTTTAGTAGCGCTGTAGGTATCGGCATCAAGCTTGAGCTGCTCGCCGCACTTCTCGCGGCGTTTCTCTCAGTGCGCCTTCGAACGGTGAGTGTGCTGCGTGGGCTCGGAGCCGCTTTCGCGTTCTACGTAGTCGCATTTATGTTCTTGTCGCTCCCCGTGTGGATGAGCGCCTCATGGCGCATAGCCTTTCCTAACGATACCCTTGCACGCGAGGAAGTGTCCCTTTCCAAGTTTTTCCAGGAAGAGGAGCCGGCACGCTCGCTCTTTTGGCCGCGGCCCATGGTGCTCGATGTGCGCGAGAGTGTGGGGCCAGTAGGACTCTCTAACTCTGATCACTTCTCAATAACCGCATCCCTGTTTCTCCTCGTACTCTTCATCGCGCTCCTTGCCACACTCTATGCGCGCGCGAGACCGGCGCAGTGGCGTGCGCTCCTAGGTAATCTGCGTTACACGCGCATTCTCCAATACCTTCTTCTTGCGGGCTATGGTGTGTACCTTGGTCTCTCCTTACAAAGTGGAGGTTTCTCGTTGTCGTTTGGAGATGTGCTTTCCTTCGTCGGACTTTTTATTGGTGTTCTCTTTGCTTGGCTCTTTGCCGTATGGGAAAACGATGAGGAGGATCGGGCCATTGACGCTGTTTCAAACAAAGGGCGACCGCTTGTCTCAGGAGTCTTCGAGCAGGGGGAGTGGCACGAGCTCAAATGGACTTTTCTCACACTCTCTCTTATCGGAAGTTTTCTTGCGGGATGGTATTCATTCATCCTGATACTCGTCTTTTTGGTGAACTATCATCTCTACTCATGTCCGCCGCTTCGTCTCAAACGTTTCCCCGGCATCTCATCACTCATCGTCGCGGGAAACGCGCTTCTCGTCGTTCTCTCGGGTTTCTACCTTGCCGCGGGAACCGAGTTGCTTTACGCCTTTCCCGCCCCTGCGGCCCTTGGTATTTTCCTGGTACTACTCTGTGCCGAGAATATAAAAAATATGAAGGATATTGAGGGGGATCGTAAAGCCGGAATACATACGCTTCCCGTTCTCCTTGGAGAAAGGGGTGGCCCACGCGCCGTGGGCATACTCGGCGCTCTCGCGATTCTCGTCGTACCGCCCCTGTTTGGCCTCTCCCCCTTCTCTTTGGTGCTCGCCGGTACTTCGGCACTCGCCGCCTATCTCCTCATCACGAGAAAACCCTACCGAGAGCTCCCCGTATTTCTGCTCTATCTTGTATTTTTCATTGCTTTCTTTGCACTCACCCTCGTCGATCTCGCGTAGTCACCTCGTACTATCCTATTCTCCCGTACGACAATACACAGTGACGAAGAGTGTCACGGTGCTCCGTGCTACTATTTCTCTACGTATGGCTCCTTCTCGCAGAGTCCTCTCCATAGCGCTTGCACTTCTTGTGTCCGTGTCATTTATGGTCACGGGATATGTGCTTTCTTCACCGTTTTCAGCGCTTCGCGCCAATGCGCTTTCAAGTGAGGAGCTTCTCAAAGCCTACGCTAAAAAAGACACAGATGCAGATGGTCTCCCCGACTGGCAGGAGGAACTCTATGGAGCCGATTTGAATAATCCTCGCTCACTTGATCCCACGATGACCGACAAAGAAGCGGTTGATTCAGGGAAGGTGGAGCCGCGATTTACGTCGGAGGATCCTGGGAGCGCTTCATCAACACCCAAGGACTACTTTGAAGGGTCAAAACCTCCCACAGCGGGCAGTTTCACCGAGAGATTCTCTCGAAAATTCCTCCAGTCATATGTAGAAGCGGGAGGTAAGCAGGGGGTGGATGAGGCGGGTCAGCAGATGCTCATCAGTGAGCTTCTGGGGGAAGTGAGCAGGGAGGCAGGCGCGCTCGTCTCCTCAGACTTTTCACAAACACAGGTACGAACCAGTCCTTCGGTGACGGCAACGGCATACGCCGAGGGTATCGAGAGTGTGCTTCTCACCTATGACATACCGGAGGAGTGGAATGTCGCAACGCTCGCGTCCGAGCTCGTAGAGCATACCGATGAGTCAGCGCGCGGCAAGCTCGCCACCTTCTCCGAAATGCTCGGAAAGTCAGCGGTAGCGCTTGCGGCACTTACCGTGCCACAAAAATACGCGACTGAGCACCTCGCGCTTATACGCGCGACCGACACCGTGGCAAAGATTGCGGGCCTTCTCGCGCGCTATGAGGAGGATCCCGTAGCGGCGCTCGGCGCGCTCGGAAATTATGAAGGTGCGGTACGCACTGTCCAAGACACGTGGATCGCGCTTGCGCCTGACCTCGCTTCCGAGGGGACACCCGCACCGGGTTCCTTTGCTGCACGCATCCTTCAATTTGCGACGGACATAGAAAACACACCATGAACCTCTTTCGCAAAGTCGCCACTGCCTTTCTCTCTGTACTCATTGCCGTTACGGCAATCTACGCGCCGCTTCTCCCGAGCGGCGCGCCGGGGAGCGTTCCGAGAGCACATGCCTACTGGGGCGTATTTGACACCAATGTCACCGATATCCTCGCCTTTGTCTTAAACTCGCTCGCCTGGGCCATAGCGAAAGCCGCGGTGCGCTCCATGACTCAGAGTATTGTGACGTGGATAAACTCTGGCTTTGAAGGCTCACCGGCGTTTGCGACCGACCTGCGCCGTAATCTCCGCCAGGTGGCGGACGCTCATGTGGGGCTCCTCGTACAGGAACTACGCTCTAGCATTTCTATAAACTCACCGTACC
>JBASFO010000055.1:0-1850 GCA_049653065.1 Minisyncoccia bacterium | reverse complement strand
GGCCCGACCGGGCGCGTCGAGCTTTACTTTGATGACAAGCGCACGATGTTCCAGTCGCTTGATACTAAGGGATATGGTGAATTAGCCGCTGAATTCTAATAACCAGCCACTAGGGTATAGTCACTAGAAAATACCAATGCGTACTTTTGCATTTTTCACTATACCCTATACCCTATACCCTAGTGGCTACGAGCTATGTCTGACAGAATTGAAGACCTTTCACACGCGTTCGAGCGATTCCCCGGGATAGGCCCGCGCCAGGCGCGGCGCTTTGTGTACCACATGCTCATGCTTCCGCTTGCGGAGCGCACGAGAATCGCTGAGCTTGTCTCGCGGCTCGCGGAAAACGTGCGACAGTGCGGAGCATGCATGCGCTACGCCCATGGAAACGGACCTCTGTGTAACTACTGCGCCGACGCTACACGTGACGACACCATGCTTCTCATAGTTGAAAAAGACCAGGACCTCCAAGCCCTGGAGCGCGCGGGGACGTATAGGGGACACTACTTTGTTCTCGGCGGCGTCCTCACCCTCTCGGGGAAAGGAACCATACGCGAAAAAGAACTAGTAAAAGCAATTGAGACGCGTCTCAAGAAAGGATTGAAGGAAATCATACTTGCGCTCTCGGCGACATCAGAGGGAGAGACGACGGCGGATCATCTGCGAGAGCTCCTCCTCCCCTATCGTGAGAAAGCACAGCTCACGACGCTCGGGCGCGGACTCTCAACCGGAAGCGAGCTTGAATACGCAGACGCGGAGACGCTCTCCGGCGCACTCCAGAATCGTAAGGAAACCTGAAGGTAACAAGCCAGGTATGAAAAAGGCCCGCGCAAGTGATGCGCGGGCCTATCCCAAAGAACAAAAGAGAACGGTTAGCCGGGAATGAGTCCGAGGAACTGTGCGAGCAGGACGCCCGCACTGCCAAGGATCCATAGGGCGCCGCCAATGGGCACGCCGACAAAGAGACCGACAGCGACTGCTCCGACTGGAGGCCCGATAAAACTCCGTATTGATTCACACACTTCATTCATAGAAACGTACTCCCTTCCAAGGAAAATACGGTAGCATACTTTTGCGTATTCCGCAAGAGAACCGGCTCATATAGTGACATACGATGTTACTATATAGAGGTAGTCAGGTAGTCTTTGTAGAGAGACCGCCCCGTTCGGGGCAGTTTCTTCCTTTTCTTATTTAATTCCCTCGATTCGAACTTTTACAAACGGCTGGCGGTGGCCACGGCGCTTTAGGTAGCGACTCTTCGCTTTGTATTTCACGACGTCGATTTTCGTATGGCGACCTATGGAGTGAACGGTGCCCGAGACTTTCGCACCCTTCACGGTGGGAGTGCCGAGATTCACCGCTTTACCATCGTCGGTCATAAGTACCTCATCAAACGTGACGGAATCGCCCTTTTTTAAATCTTGCGTCTTGGAACGAGCGCCGAGCTTCTCAATGGTAATAAGGTCGCCCTTTGAGACGACATACTGCTTCCCTCCTGTTTTTAGTACCGCCAATTCCATAGTGCCTAGAGAGTACCTGAAAAGACGTTTTCGAGCAAGGCTCTAAACAGCGAAAGGACCAAGCGTGGGGCTTAGTCCTTTTGCCGAGATCTGGTCACCTCCTTTCTAAAGTTAAGAAGAGAGAGGCGAAACCGGCCTCGGCGAGGGATATAGGGCCAATGCCCCTACCCCTGGCTGCTTACACTCTACACCATCTGCCTATCTCTGTCAATACCCCCTACCCCCTCAAAAGAATCAACAACCCCGCCGCAAGCGGACGGGGTATGATGGGAGCTTCGCACCAATGCCTTATTGGGAACCAACGGTTCCCAAACCCTCCTTGAGCTGAGC
>JBASFO010000054.1:0-5977 GCA_049653065.1 Minisyncoccia bacterium | reverse complement strand
GGTTACGGGAGTGCGGCGAGTTTCACGGAAAGCTCCTTGCAATCTTGTAATGCCTTCCTAATTCCTTCTTCGTCTTTGCTAAGCTCAGCGCGGCGAAGCGCAGTGGTTGCCGAGGATAAACGCTCCGCGAGCACGCTCCGCTCGAGCGCATAGAGAAGCTCATCCCCATCACGTTCCTGAGGCGACTCCCCGAAGAGTAGTCCAGCCTCGAAAAGGGCGCGCTCCGGAACCTCGTCCCCAGGAGCTGTGCCGATACTACGAGCGTACTCTGCCTCGAGACGCTTGGCAAGAGCAGTCCCCGGATATGCCACGATCGCAGCGCGTATGAGAAGCTCGCGCGAGCTTGTCTTTTCTGCCTCTTCTTTTTTCGGAGTTTCCTGAATCGGCATGTCCTGAGGAAGGATGCTTTCTTTGGGGAGCGAAGCACGTACGGCCTCCGGCGAAGAACCCAGTCTCTCAGCAACCATGCGGATGAAATGCTCGCGCTCTAGAGGACTTTTTACGGCTCGTACTAAAGGGAGCACCGTGCGCTCCGCGGCGATGACCAATCGATGCGGATCGGTCTCTCCTGCCGCGAGCACAAAGAGGAAGAACTCAATGACTGATTCTGCTTCTTTAATGCGGCGCACGAGATCCTGCGGCGTGTCTTTTGCGAGATCCGCCGGGTCATACCCTTGCGGCATGCGAACGGCCTTCACCCGCATCCCGGAGGAAAGTGCCGCGTATGCGCTTTTTGCCGCGGCCGCAAGGCCCGCGCGATCGGCGTCAAGCGCCAGCATGAGATTATCCGCATAGCGCTTTATAAGCGACAGGTGCGTTTGCGAGAGCGCGGTCCCCGAAAGCGCAACGGCATTCCCAAATCCAATCTGGTGGAGCAGTATGAGATCAAATTGTCCCTCCACAAGAAGTGCAAACCCGCGCTGCCGTATATGATCTTTTGCCCTATCCATTCCAAACAAAAGCTCGGATTTCTTGAAAAGAAGAGTCTCGGGAGAGTTTAGATATTTTGCCTGGTCATTTGGATCAAGCGCACGCCCGGTGAAGGCAACGGTTCGTCCCGCGGAGTCGCGTATCGGAAACATGAGGCGATTTCGAAATCGGTCATAGTAGGTACCAGGTTTCCCATCTGCTTCCTTTATAAGTCCCGCATCGCGAAGCTCCTCAATCGAGAATCCCGCAACAGAGAGTTCCTCAAGGAGCGCTCTCCAGGAGTCGGGTGCAAAACCGAGATTCCACGCGCGGATGGTACTTTCCGTGAGGCCACGCGAAAGCGCATAGTGGTACGCCGCTCCCTTCTCATCGAGATTTCGCGCATAGAATGCCTCTGCGCGTCCCATCACCTCGCGCAGCCGGTCTTCCTTTCCCTTATCCTCTCGCTTCCCTCCTCCATACTGAAGCGAAACTCCCGCCTTCTCAGCAAGAATCTTAAGGGCACCTTTGAAATCCACTCCCTCCATCTTTTCAATGAACGTGAAGTGATCACCGCCCTGACTACTGGAAAAACAATAGTAACTGCCGCGCTCGGGATTCACATAAAAAGACGGGGTCTTTTCTTTATTGAACGGTGAGAGGCCGCGATAGTAGCGCCCCGCCTTCGTGAGCTTTACGTAGGGCGCCACCACATCCATGATGGAGAGTTTTTCCTTCACTGCCTGTACGGTATCCGTAGTCATTTCCTCGAGCGTATAGCGTTTGAGGTATCGGCGCCAGTTTCTCCAGATACTACAACACACACAATCTTCTAAGGCGACGCCTGAGAAGTAGCCCGTATACATGTATGGGGACTTACGATGTCCCCACATATGGACGTCCCTAGACTTCTGCACGGAGCGAGGTGCCGCGCAACGTGAAGCCTTGGAGCGAAGGCGGCGAACTATGGACTTACGATGTCCATAGTTCGGCGAACCTTGGAGAGGCACGAGCG
This sequence comes from Minisyncoccia bacterium, assembly GCA_049653065.1. Classification (GTDB taxonomy): domain Bacteria; phylum Patescibacteriota; class Minisyncoccia; order Phycocordibacterales; family Phycocordibacteraceae; genus C7867-001. The sequence continues at coordinate 4,053 of JBASFO010000054.1, read as the reverse complement.
AGGGTGTTTTGAATTCCGTTCATATGGGGACTTACGATGTCCCCATATGGATATCCCTAGATTTCTGACCCTAGTGGTTGCGCGCCACTACCCCACTCTGCGGGGAGCGGGGATGGCGACACAACCTTTTTTATTTTGCCACCTCAACCGCACGTTCCTCTGCTTCCCTCTCGTTTGCAATGCGAAGCGCACGTGCGCTCTGAAGAGAATCTATGAAAGCGCGCTTCTTGGAACCGGGGAATCCAGTACCTGCCGGGATGAGACGCCCGAGAATCACGTTTTCTTTCAAGCCGCGGAGTGTGTCTACTGAGCCCTTCAGCGCCGCACCAATGAGAATCTTGGTGGTCTGCTCAAAGGATGCTGCAGAGAGGAAGGAGCGGCGTGAGAGTGCGGACTCCTTGATACCAAGCACCATCTCGCGTGCCGAGGGCGCCATCTTTCCTCCCTCCTCCGCCTCCTTCAACGCCTCGACATATTCCCAGTCTTCAAGCACGTCGCCCACGGAATAGTCGGAATCTCCAGTATCAGTCACCTTCATGCGCGAGAACATCTGCTTCACGACGACCTCGAGGTGCTTGCGCGATACGCTGGCTCCCTGAAGCTCATAAATCTTGCTCGTCTCGGCAATGATGTATTCCTGAACCGCAGCGCGGCCGGCAAACTCAAAGAGTTCATCAAGATCAGCGGAACCGTCAGTCAAAAGCTGGCCTTTCGTAACTGCCTCTCCGGGCTTTACGAGCGGCATACGAGGGTGAGGTGCCGTATATTCGATCGAATCGTTTGCACCCGCCTTTTGTCCCTTCTTGGTCTTCTTGGCAGTTTGTCCTGCTTCAGGAGCAACCACGATGATGCGCTCACGACCCTCTTCACGAACTTCAAGCACGAGTCCATCGGTCTTTGAGACGATGGCGGGATTCTTGGGGGAGCGCTTCTCAAATACTTCCTCAACGCGCGGAAGTCCTGAGGTGATGTCACCACCTACGGAGGCCGTACCTCCCGCGTGGAACGTACGCATGGTGAGCTGGGTTCCCGGCTCGCCAATTGCTTGAGCTGCGACGGTACCAACTGCCTCTCCGAGATCCACCTGTTCCTGCGTCGTGAGGTCCATGCCGTAGCAAATGCCACAAATACCGTAACGTGTCTCACACGCCATCGGAGAGCGCACCGATACTTTCGCAATAGAAGAATCCTCCGCAAGCGCTTGCGCCTCTTCTGAGGACAGGTAGTGGCCGCGCTTATACGAGCCTGTCGTTTCTGCAAGAATGCGACCGCGGATCGCGTCCGCAAATTCTATCGTAATACCGGAAGCAGAAATGCGGCCGATTTCAATAAAACGCTTGGTGCCGCAATCCTTCTCGGTAATGATCGAATCCTGAGCCACATCAAAGAGACGGCGGGTCAAGTATCCCGCGCGTGCCGTACCAAGCGCCGTGTCAGTCAATCCTTTTCGCGCCCCGTGCGTACTCATGAAGTACTCGACGGGATTCAAGCCCTCGGTCATAGATGAGATGATGGGCACCTCGATGGTCTCCCCCGCGGTGTTTTGTATGAGACCCTTCATACCTGCCATCTGCGTGAGGTTTCCGATAGAACCACGCGCACCACTGCGCACCATATCATGCACCGAACCTTTCGGGTCAAGCGCATCCTCCACGAGTTTCTCTACCTCAGTCTTTGTGCCGTGCCAGATTTCAATCACCATGCGCCGTTTCTCCTCGGTCGAGAGGAGCCCATCCCTGAAGTCGCCTTCTACCTTTGCGACCTTCTCCTTTGCCGCATCAATCACCTTTTCTTTCATTTTTGGCACCGTCACGTCCTCGAGGCTCCAGGTAACGCCAGAACGAGTCGCATACTCAAATCCGAACCGCTTCACTTTATTTACGATTCCGGGAATCGCGTCAAGTCCGTAGCGAGCCATACAGTCATTCATGATGCGTGAGAGCATCTTTTTAGTGATCGGTTCGTTTATGAACGGATAGTCACTCGGCAACACGGTATTGAAGAGGAGGCGCCCGACCGTCGTTTCAAACACTTTGTCTCCAAATGCTGCGTACTTCTCCTTTTCTTGGATGGGAAGCACGTGCACTTTTGCACGCAGGTCTACCGCATCGTATTCATGTGCAAGAATCGCGGCATTCGGACTCTGGAAGTACTTGCCCTCGCCTTTTGAGCCCGGCATCTCCTTGGTAAGCCAGTAGGTACCAAGCACGATATCAAGCGGCTTCTGCGTCATCACAATCATCTCACCACTTCCCGGTTTCAATATGTTTTTATTGGCACTCATCACTTCGCGCGCCTCCCATTGCGCTTCCTCCGAAAGTGGCACGTGGACAGCCATCTGGTCACCGTCAAAGTCCGCGTTAAAGGCGGGACACACCAAGGGGTGAAGCTGAATGGCATCTCCCTCAATAAGACGCGGACGAAACGCCTGAATTCCCTGACGGTGGAGCGTGGGTGCGCGGTTTAAGAGTACATACTTGCCCTTGATCGCTTCTTCGAGGATCTCCCACACCTCAGGTACTCCGTCCTCAATGAGACGACCGGCACCGCGGATGTTGAACGCGAGTTCACGGGAGAGAAGTCCCGCAATCACAAACGGACGAAAGAGCTCGAGTGCCATATGCTTGGGGAGACCACACTCGTCGAGCTCAAGATCAGGACCAACCACAATCACGGAACGACCCGAATAGTCGACGCGCTTTCCGAGAAGGTTCTGGCGGAAATACCCCTGCTTACCCTTCAGATAGTCGGCAAGCGACTTCAGCGGACGGCGCTGGCTTGGGGTGAGCGCACCACCGGAAGCACCAGACTTTCTGATGGAGTTGTCGAGGAGTGCGTCAACTGCTTCTTGGAGAATACGCTTTTCGTTTCGAAGGATGACCTCCGGTGCGTGGATGTCGAGCAGTTTCTTGAGACGGTTGTTTCGGTTAATCACTCGACGATAGAGGTCGTTCACATCACTCGTCGCATGACGACCACCCTCAAGCGCCACCATAGGGCGAAGTGCAGGAGGAATGACCGGGATTTTTGTCATGAACATCCACTCGGGGCGGATTTTCGCCGCAATCATGGACGCCAGGAGTGAGATGCGCTTTGCGAGTTTCTCGCGTTCGGCGGAGGCAGCTTGCGTATACCGTGCCTCAAGCGTCTCCTTTAATGCGTCGAGTTTTACGTTCTTGAAAATGTCGTAGATAGCTTCGGCACCAATTTTTGCTTCAAAGAGTGTGCTGTACTTCACCGAGAAGCGATGGTATGCAATCTCGTCAAAGACTTTCCCCACGATGACCGAATCAATCTCGGCTTTTGCCAAGGTCATGCGTTCCTTGAGGGTGTCACGATCCTTAGCGTCCTTGGTTGCTTTGTGTTTCTCCTTATATTCACTCTCGAGCTCCGCGAGGAGACGCTTCTTGGTGTCCTCATTTACCTTAGTCACGATATACCCTGCAAAGTAGATGACCTTTTCAAGGTCGGTGGCTGGGATACCGAGAATAAGCGCCATGCGGCTTGGCATGGAGCGGAGGAACCAGATGTGCGCTACGGGCGTGACGAGTTCGATGTGACCCATGCGCTCACGGCGCACGATGGAACGCGTGATTTCAACACCACACTTGTCACACACAATGCCCTTGTAGCGAATGCCCTTGTATTTGCCGCAGTAGCACTCGTAGTCTTTTTCCGGACCGAAAATCTTCTCATCAAAGAGGCCGTGCTTTTCACTGCGCTGCGTGCGGTAGTTTATGGTCTCGGGCTTCGTCACTTCTCCGCGACTCCACTCAAGAATGCGCTCGGGGGAGGCGAGCGAGAGACGGAGTGCATTCCACTCATTGCTACGGGGGCCCATGGGGCGCCTGCCAGAATTCATAGGGGTAGACATGGATCGCATATAATTTTTACTAAGCATCCTCGAGAGGCGCACCTTGTAAAGGCTCGATGTCGAGTGCAAGACCGCGGATTTGGTTGGTGAGTACCGAGAAGGACGCAGGGGTTCCTGAATGAACCACAGGCTCTCCCTTGACGATGGCATCAAAGGTCGCAGAGCGTCCTTGGATGTCA
>JBASFO010000053.1:0-3192 GCA_049653065.1 Minisyncoccia bacterium | reverse complement strand
TGTATCCCTACTTCAGTGTCGCCATTTGAGAGCGTACGTATAGAAAGCGCATCGTCGAAGTCTTTTGCGTCAGCAGGGTCAATGGTAAAAGTGGTGATGTCTCGAAAGTCCCGACGTGCGTAGCCTTCGTATGCTTCTCCCCATTTCACTGACCGTGCAGCTTCCGCGGCAATCATTGCTTCACCCGTCTCCTCGAGCTGCTTAGCTTCAGCTACGACACCGGGAGGAAAGTCAGAGGAGAATCCTTGGGAGAGAGCGACCGCGCGCATTTCAGTCTCATGGACCCCAGCTTCTCCGATTACTTCTGTAACGGTGCCCCACGGGTAGGGCGCCTTTTCTTCCCATCCGCCAAGCGTGAGTACGACTTTAGAGCCGATAGGAAGGTTCTCGCCGCGCACGAGAAAGGGGACATACATTTTCTTCCAATCAGGAATGAGGAGCGTGCGACCCTCGTCTACAATGAGTTTTCCGACGAATTTCTCTCGGGAGCGAGATACGATAGCGTCCACACGTCCATTTTGTCGTTTTATCCTAGTACGTGGATCAACGGAGGTGCCGGTCGACACGACGCGTACGATGTCTCCCGGGAACGCTCCGCCAAGCGCCTCTCCCGGTATAAACATGTCCTCTTCGTTTTCATCAAACGCAAAAAACCCCTTGCCGGTTCTGGTGATGGTTATGGGGCCTTCGTATATGTTTTTCTCTCCCACGTTCTCTTCACTGTAGCAGATTGGCACTATTCTGCTACGCTGTGGGTGCGTCGCGCATCCCCGCGCGTCGTGACCGAGCTGGAGTTTATAGCCACTCCCTCGGTTCCATCTCACAACTCCACGCGGCAGGCACCTCCCATACTCGCCTGCCGTTCCTTTTACCCTGAGCGTTCGGTTAGCTGAACGATTGACAACTAGGTTTTGCGAGCGTAAGAATAGGTTTGGTTTTGCAGTGCATCATGCATCGCAGAGCCTAGCGCGGAGACTAGAATGAATGTTTCAACAGAACTTTCCTCAAATCTCGCTACGTTTGCAGGGTTTGCGGGGTCACTGGGTGTCCTCTTGTATCTTGTAACTGCGATCGGAGGCGACCGCGCCAGTGGCCTGTTTTCAGGGTCATTGTGCCTTGCTGTTTCGTTTTGTCTTGGTGGCGCAGCAGTTCTTTCTGTCGAGTCGCCGACCATATGGGCACTGGTGGGAGGCGCAACACTTCTCGTGCTCGGCGTTGTTGTTGTCGGCACTATACTCTCTTCGCTCTGGAAGAGTCTGAGAGACGCATTCTCGTAGATTGCAAAACGACAAGACTAGATATACAACCGCCTCAGGAGAACCCTGGGGCGGTTTGATTTTTACTCAATATCCTGGTATTCTGCCGCAACTATGCCCCGTAGGACAACTTCAGATACATTCCTTGGCGCGCGGTCGTCCGCGTGGCTGGATACGTACATCAAGGCCAGTTCTGCGGGCGATTATCAGGAAGGGTCGCGGGGAATGAATCCGCGTAATCCGAAGTTGTCCTAACGGGGTATGTTGATGATTCGCTTTCAGAGAATAGGGCGCAAAAACGACCCGGCATTTCGCATGGTTGTTCTCGAAAAGACGGCAAGCCCGAAGGCCGGCACGTATGTCGAGCTTGTGGGTACCTATAACCCAAAGACTAAGGCGTTTAATGCTGACGGCGAGAAGATAAAGGGATGGATTGGTAAGGGAGCGCAAGTATCCCCCTCGCTTATGAACCTCCTCATAGCCAAAGGCATTCTTGAAGGAAAGAAGATTGCTGTCGTCTCAAAGAAGAATCTCGAGAAAAATGTCAAAGTCGAGGCTCCTGCCGAGCCGACAGCTCCCGTAGCTGAAGCTGTAGTTGCCACGCCTGTTGAAGAAAGAGTCGCCGATATCGTAGATACCGAGTCCGTCGACGTACCGGCTGTCGAGGCAAAGGAAGCAGCCGAAGAGGTCGCAGATACCGAGTCTGTCGAGGTACCGATTGCTGAAGCAGATGTTGTAGAAGAAGCACCAGCTGAAGTGGCAGAAGTGAAAGAGGAGGCTCCGGCCGTATAACGTCTTTGTCCGTTCGCGGCACACCGCGGCATACTTACTGAATATCCCTAACGCTGACATTCTATGGAACAGGACCATCAATTTCTCGAATACGTCGTCAAAGCACTGGTTGATAATGGGGACCAGGTGACTATCGTTCGTACTGTGGATGAGATGGGTGTCCTCCTTACGCTTACGGTCGCCGCGGAGGACATGGGCAAGATTATCGGGCGCGAAGGAAACATCGCAAAGGCAATACGCACCCTGCTACGTGTCGTCGGCATGAAGCACAATGCGCGCGTGAACCTCAAAGTAAATGAGCCCGTAGGTGGTAAGCGTGAGCAGGAGTTCAAGTCGCTTGATCAGGCGCTCGACGATAGTGGTAATGGTGCTCGTAACTAGTTCCACCTCATAGAGCGGGGTGCTAGGGAGACGTTGTGCTTTTTGTATGAATAGCGCACTGTATTTCTATGATTCGATTTCATCTCATAACTTTATTTCCGGAAGCCTGCGAGGCGTATTTGAGTGCGTCTATTCTGGGCCGGGCAAGAAAGAACAAAAAGATTCTCGTGCGGTACGAGAATCCTAGAGATCACGTCACTCTCTCTCCAGCCAGGCGGGAAACCAATTATAGGAAGGTAGACGAGCGCCCGTATGGGGGCGGTCCCGGCATGGTGATGCAGGCGCTTCCCGTCGTCCGCGCGGTAAAGAAATCTCTACCCCCGAGGTTAAGCCTCGGGGGTAGAAAGGCGGCACTTGTATGGTTCTCTCCGGGGGCAAAAGCTTTTGATAATAAAGAGGCGGACAAACTCGCGAAGTTTTCTGACGTTGTTTTGGTCTGCGGGCGCTACGAGGGCATCGATGAGCGCGCGAAGAAAATACTGAAGACACTCGGTACTCTAAAGACGTATTCGGTGGGCGAAGCCGTGCTCACGGGTGGGGAAGTGCCTGCACTCGCCATTGTGGACGCAGTCACACGTCGCATTCCGGGAGTGCTCGGCAAAGACGAGTCGGTAGAGGAGCGCCGTGTCTCAAGCTCGGCGGTTTATACGCGTCCAGAGAAGATAGCGTGGAAGGGAAAAAACTATACAGTTCCAAAGATCTTAAAAACAGGTCACCATGCCAAGATAGATCTGTGGCGCAAGAAAAAGTAGCGTTTTAATCC
>JBASFO010000052.1:0-6045 GCA_049653065.1 Minisyncoccia bacterium | reverse complement strand
GTGTTGGCATGGGTATTTCACCTCTATAAAAAAGTCCGTGTCGCCATCCCCGCAGCACAAGCGGACGGGGCATTCTCTCCGATGCCAGTACGAGGAGACTCTTAACTCACCTTTTGTACGGTATAGGTTTGCTTGCCGTTTGGTGTCTCAAAAGTAAAGGTATCTCCTTTTTTCTTGCCCATGAGTGCGGCGCCAAGCGGCGAGACATGGGAGAGTTTGCGCTCTCGCATATCAGCTTCTTCGCTCCCCACGATTTTATACTCGTGTGCATCAGAAGAATCTTCTTTCTTTATACTCACCGATGAGCCAAATCCCACTACGTCCTTTTTCTTGCCGTCGGTGATGATGGTCGCACGCTTCACTATTTCTTCGAGTTTACGTATGCGCTCTTCGGTTGCGGCTTGAAGATCGCGTGCTTCCTGATACTCTGCGTTCTCAGAGAGATCCCCGAGGGAACGGGCGTACTCAAGATTTTTGGCAATCTCGCTGCGACGTACGGTCTTTAAATGCTCGAGCTCCTTTGCGAGCTCGTTGAATTTTTCTTGTGAGAGAACGGTGTCCTGGTCGGTCATGTGGAAAGTAAGTGAAAAATAGATGAAGTCACCCTATTGTACGGATACTCGCTTCCCCGTCAATTGGCACCCCTCTCAAAGTACTCAGGGGCACTCTGCCGTAGTTCATTAAATACCTGACTCATGACATAGATGCCTCCCGTCGCGGTTCCCGCGGGTGCCCGCTCCATGACGACCGTATACGCGTAGCGAGGAGCATCGTAGGGAAAGAATCCTATAGCCCATGAGTTGTACCATTCGTTATGTACCCCCACCTGCGCGGTACCCGTCTTTCCCGCAGCCTGTACTTCCGTATACGGATTAAGACCTATCGAGGTTCCCTCGGTTACCCCCTGCCTCATCCCTTCGCGTGCAATGCGGAGCGCCTCTTGGCTTATCGCAAGTGAACTACCCTCTCCTCCCCCACCATGAAGAATGGTCGGTCGTACGAGCCTGCCGCCATTAGCTAGTGCCGCGGTCATGCGCAGTGCTTCAAGCGGCGTAATTTGTATCGCATACTGCCCTATGGCGGCGTGGTAGGTATCACCGAGACGCCACGGATCTCCATAGGTCTTTTCTTTCCAAGAGGGGGAGGGGAGAAACCCGCTCTCTTCTCCCGAGAGTTCAATACCAGTCGCCGTGGTAAATCCAAACACATCGTACCAGAAATTGAGTCGCTCAATCCCGAGCCCACGCTGTGCTCCAAAACCCCCGCCTACGGTGTAGAAATACACGTCAGAGGATACCGCGATGGCACGGCGCATATCGGTTGCGCCGTGCGCTTTCCAATCTTTAAAAATGGAGGGGTTTGATGCGTCATAGGGATTGGGAACCACGAGTTGCCCGGTCGAGACAATTTCTTTGGAATCATCGATGACCCCGTCATGAAAGGCGCCGGCGGCGATAACGGGTTTGACGATGGAACCGGGTGTGTAGAGTCCAGAGACACCGCGATCAAGGTAGGGCTCACGCGGGTCCTCCGCGTACCCCTGTATGATTTCTTGCTCATCTCCCAAGGACAAGATATTCGGGTCATACTCAGGATAGGAAACAAGCGCAATAATCTCCCCCGTATAAATATCCATAAGGAGCCCCGCGCCGCCCTTATACGGAATCTTGTCGGCTAGGTCTTTGATTGCCGAGAAAAAGGCGCGCTGTACCCGCAGGTCGACCGAGAGTGTCAGGGTCTCGCCGTCAATTGCCGCCTCAACCGTCCCCTCAGATTCTATGTTTCCGAGCGCATCCTCCTCGATGAGATGCGTGCCATTTTTTCCCCTGAGCCGCGCATCAAAGGCACGCTCTGCACCCGCCACGCCCTCAATAACCGTCTCGTAAAAGACGCCTTGTTTGTCTTTTTTTGGATAAGATACGTACCCGAGCAGGTGTCCCAATCCGGGAGACGCGTAGGTGCGTACGGAGAAATCCTCCGTGCCTTTAGTATTTTCTACGAGTGGTACGCCATTTCTATCAACCATCGCTCCGCGCGGCGCAAACAAGATTTCTGGTCGTATGCGGTTTTTCTCGCTTTGTGCCGCGTACGCTTCACCCCGAATGAGTGAGAGGTACGCCGCCTGACCGCTAAGCAGAACGAGGAGCAGGAGTACTGCAGTAAAGAGTCCCATGAATGTGGTGGGAGACACAGGCCGTTCAAATCGACCCTCGAGGCGCGCATGGTCAAAGTCAGGAAGATTGGATGCATCGAGAAATATCTCATCCGGCGCAAGTTCTCGATCCTGATAGCGTTTGCTCCTTTTCATGTGCGAAGCAATCGCTCTTTTGCAAAGCGGCGAAGGAAGAGCGCGAGAACCGATACCGCGACTCCGGTGAGAGTCCCATACGGAGCAAAAGAGGCACCTGGTGTAAGATAGAGAAAATCAGTAAGTACTCCAGCAAAAAGCGCTGTGGGCGGGAAAAAAAGCGCTGCACCAAATCCAAGTACTACCGTGAGAGGAAACGGAAATAGAAAGGGGGAGAGGAGCGCGAAGGCGATCGTTACGAAACGAATCATGGCGCGGGAGCCTTCACGAGAGTGACTGCATCAATGGTGAAAGGATTTGCCTGTGGCCGCAAAGAGAGCTCCGCCATAGGAGAAGTGGCATTGGAGTGTATACGCGCGACTACTCCCATGAGGAGCGCGCCGGGACCAGGCAGATACACGAGGTCACCCGCAACGACGGGCGCTTCACGGGGAATCTCTGCAGAAAAGGCACCACCTCCCCGCCCCGTAATCGTAAGCGGGAGTCGCGCTTCTCCGATCCATCCTTCATTCGTGCGACCGGCACTTGAGTACAAAAGTATATGCGCACTCGTGTAGCGCACGAGCGCCACGGTTCCTATCGGAACACCCTCTGAAAACGCGTAGTCACCGACCGCAACGCCCGCTTCCCTCCCCTTGGCGACGATGATTACATCATAGGGCGTGAGCGGCGGGCGTGAGAGCACACCAGCAACGATTCCCCCACCTTCTGTTTCCATAGCCTCTCTTGGTAGGAGTGCGCGCAGTCGTTCGTTTTCAAGTCGGAGTCGCACCACCTCTTCTGAGGCTTCCATACTTCCTGCTATAAAGGAACCGAAAGAAAAGAGAGGTCGCGCCGCAGTAAAAAACGCGTCAGGTACAAAAAAGCGAAGTACGAGTAGTACAAGAATCACCACACCAAGCACCGCAGTGCCTATGCTAACTGCGGGAAGTATTCCCGTCCTACGTCTGCGAAACGATTGCATCTTCATCGATAAATACTCCACCCCAGGGCCGTGGGTCCTCGGTAATAATGCCGGTACCACGTACGACCGAGGAGAGCGGATCAGGTGCCACATATACGGGAACACCGAGCATCTTTGAAAGAAGCTCGGGAAGGCCCCGCAGCTGCGCACCGCCGCCAAATACCGTAACCCCACGCTCAAGAATGTCGGAGAGAAGTTCCGGCGGTGTGCCTTCAATCACCTGCTTCATGGACTCAAGGAGCGTATCAAGCGAGGGCTGCAATGCCTCGCGAATATGTGCGTCGGTAAGAATAATTTCGCGCGGAAGCCCCGTCGCCAAATCACGGCCCCGTACCGGTTTTGAGAGAGACTCGAGAGGGAGCACGCCGCCAATGGCGATTTTCACGTCTTCTGCGGTTTTCTCGCCAATGGCAAGCTGAAACTCACTGCGCACGTAATCAATGATGTTTTCATTGAAACGGTCCCCCGCTATGTGAGAGCTTTTTGAAGAAACCGTACCTCCAAGCGAAATAACGGCGATATCGGTCGTGCCCCCGCCAATATCAAGCACCATGGTACCGACGGGCTCATGAATGGGGAGCTTTGCACCGATGGCACCCGCCATCGGCTCTTCGACGATGTACACCTCGCGTGCGCCCGCGGCGAGTGCCGCGTCACGTACCGCCCTTGATTCGACGTTCGTTACTCCGGTCGGGACACCGATTACCACACGAGGACCAAAGAGCGGTGTGCGGTCCCCCTGCGCCTTGCGGATGAGATACGCGAGCAACTCCTCGGTAACCTCAAAGTCTGAGATGACCCCGTGGGCGAGAGGACGAACGGCGCGGATATGCGGCGGCGTCTTTCCGAGCATCATTTTTGCTTCCTTGCCTATCGCGACCACCTGTCCGGTCTTGTCGTTGACCGTTACGACTGAGGGCTCTTGCAGCACAATGCCACGCCCGCGCACGTACACGAGCGTATTTGCGGTTCCAAGATCAATACCGATGTCGGTTGAGAAAATCGATCCTTTGTGTAATTTCTTTTCCTTTGCCATGGGCGAGATACAGAGGCACTGGGCGCTAGGCTTTCGATTCTTGAAACCGCAGAAGTTCTTCGCGAGAGAGTTTCCGCATCTCTCCTGTCTTCCGCTCTACGAGCTCGACCATGCCCGTCGCCGCACTCTCCTTTCCCACATGCACGCGCCAGGGCATGCCCATGAGATCGCTATCAGCAAACTTCTCTCCCGCGCGCGCATCCCTATCGTCGTAGAGTACATCGGTGCCGAGTTTTTCCATTTCGTGATAGAGCTCCTCTGCAAACTTAGTTGCCGCCTCGTCGTTTGGCAGGAGATTCAAGAGGTGGAATCGAAACGGTGCAACCCCCTCGGGCCACACGAGCCCTTTCTCTTCGGAGAGCGTCTCGGCAATGGTGCCCATGACGCGCGAAGGTCCTATACCGTAGGAGCCCATCACGACTGCGTGCTGCTTCCCTTCCTTATCGGCGTAGGAGAGACCGAGTGATTCTGAAAAACGTGTTCCGAGATTGAATATGTTTCCCACCTCTATAGCCTTTTTCTCAACCAATTCTTCCTTGGCAAGCCCCAGCGTTGCGAGATTTGCGTCATCGTACACTTCTTTGTTTACGGCAATACGCTTTTCTTCATGAACGTAAATGGTATCTTCACCCGCATCCGACACGGTTTGAAATTCTTCTGAAAAGGGACTGAAAATTCCACCCGACGCAAAGGTGACATAGGTATGTGCTCCTAACCCAAGTCGCTCAAACACTCGTAGATAGGCCGCGCGCATCGCGGCATAGGACTTTGCATGCTCCGCCTCATCGCGTGAGAACGTGTAGAGGTCTTTCATCAAAAACTCTTTCCCCCGCATGATGCCTGACTTCGCGCGCATTTCATTTCTGAACTTTGTCTGGAACTGATACGCAAAAACAGGAAGGTCGCGATAGGAGGAGATGTGGTCTGTCATGATGCGTGTAAGCGGCTCTTCATGGGTTATACCAAGCCCTGTCTGCCCTCCCGTTTTAAATTCAGTCTTAAACCAGTTATCGACTTTGGCATCGTCCCATCTATCGGTGCGACTCCATAGCTCTTTGTCCTGAAGCGCGGTCATAACTATTTCCTGGCCTCCTACTGCGTCCATTTCCTCGCGAATAATCTGCACAATCCTGTTTAGGGTGCGTAGTCCAAGCGGCAAGAATGAGTAGACCCCAGCCATCTCTTTATGGACATAGCCCGCGCGTATCAAAAGCTGCGCGTTCTTAGAGGTTTCATCGGACGGGGCTTCACGCCTCGTCTTCGTAAAAAGCTGACTGTGCCGCATTACTACTCCAGTATACCAAGCGCTGCGCGCGAGGAAAGGGACTAGAAAGACCTGTGCTACCTTACAGGTATCGAGAGGCGCCAGAAAAGGAGTAGAGAGGATGGCCTTGACTGCATCAGTGCGAGAAAATGGAGAAGAGACGCGCTGTCGACGCTGTAAAACTGAGATTTCTGGAGAAGACTGTTATGTCGTAATCGAACGAAGCACCCACCCGTGGCGCGGTTTCTTTTGCAGTATCGCCTGCATTGATTCTCACCTCGAAGAGTTTCACCCGGATTGGGAGGTGCGCGGTGAGCGAAGTATCCGAGTACATGGCTCTGCATCCGTGCATCGAGTAAAAATACGAAACAGAAAATACTTTGGAACGTTTCTTGAAGAAAGTTCTCAGCTTGAACTCTTCCCAAACCTGCCCTAAGTACCTGATAGGGGTGCGCGCGTTTCGCGGGCCCCTC
>JBASFO010000051.1:0-2173 GCA_049653065.1 Minisyncoccia bacterium | reverse complement strand
ACTTACTGAAGCGCATCCGGCTCAGTATTCCTTTCATGTTTGACGAACTTGCGATTCTTGACGGGGAAGAGAATCCGAACGGCGAACCTCTCGACTCACCCATCGGTTGTCTCTCCGTTGATACTTTCGGTATAGGGAAAGAGTTTTTTGCTTGCTACAAAAGTGGCGCACGAACGGACATGCTTGCTTCCTTCAACCCCCGCACTCCTACGCTCGAGGCAATGCTCTCTGCGCATTAATTCTGTCTGTCCAGCGAGATTCCTTTACCCTACATCTAAGCAGTCAAATAAGCCTTGATCCCCTATAGAGTGGAGAACACATAAAAGAAGCGCGCGACAGTGCCGCGCGCTTCAAGAACTAAGAGTCCATTACTCGACGTTAAAGCCTCGAAACGAACTCCCACTCCATGTCGCCCCCAAACTCGGGATTGCGGACATGGGGGACGAGGCCGTACTCGGCCGCAAGGTCGAGCGCGAAGAAGACGGGAGCGCCGTCAACTTCGTCGTCCATGGAAAAGCGGGTGGTCTCGCCGTCCACATCACAGGGGAGTTGGGTACCGTCTCGAAGGATGCATCCTTCGCTCTCGGCATAGACGAGCACATCGCCCGCCTGCAGCTTCGTTTGTTGCCCATCTTCATAGAAGGTGAGCGTTTCTTCTTCGGCCATTACGCCGTACTCCTTCAGTCTAGGACCCCCGAAGTGAGGGACCGAAGGGACGACCATACCACAGCTTATATAAGGCGTCAAAGACGAGCTTGACCATAGAGAAAGAGCACGGTAGTATCCTTTCATTGCCCCTCATGCGAGGGGCGGGTAGTTTGTTCGTCCCTTGAAAATTTAATAATGAGAGACCAAACCCGGTAGTACAAACCTTAACCGGCGCTTGATTACAGACGTACGCCAATTGTGGAGTGCGAATTGTACTTGGGCAACTCTCGGACATTCCGAGAGACTTGTACTACTGGGCAAAATAGAAAAGTAAGCCCGGTAGGACAAACCTTAACCGGCGCTCAATCTACGACAACGCATGCCAACTTTGGAGTGCGAATGGTACTTGAGTGGCTTTCGGGCATTCCGAGAGACTTGTCCTACCGGGTAAGGAAAGGAAACAAGTGAATTCTTGTGTTCCGCCTATTCTTAATGAGAGTTTGATCCTAGCTCAGGATGAACGCTGGCGACGTGGATAAGGCATGCAAGTCAAGGGGGCCCGCAAGGGCAACCGGCAGACGAGGTAGTAACACGTACGAACGCACCCAGAAGTCTGGCATAGCTCGCCGAAAGGCGGGGTAATTCCGGATGGTACCGCAAGGTTAAAGATTTATCGCTTCTGGAGCGGCGTGCGCATTATCAGCTTGTTGGTGAGGTAACGGCTCACCAAGGCTACGACGATTAGGGGAGCTGAGAGGCTGACCCCCACCGAGGGAACTGAGATACGGTCCCTACTCCTACGGGAGGCTGCAGTCAAGAAACTTCCACAATGGGCGAAAGCCTGATGGAGCGACGTCGCGTGATGGACGAAGTGCTTCGGCACGTAAACATCTTTTATGTGGGACGAAATTATTGACGGTACCACATGAATAAGGGGCTCCTAACTCTGTAAAGTGGAAAGTTAGGAGTAACATCTGTTAGAAATCCGCAGTGCAGCACTCGTGAGTAATCGCGAGTGAGAAAACTTGGCTATATGTTCCCGATTTGTCTGCGAGCTTAGCGAGTAGCTACAAATCGCAATCCCGCCGGTCATGAGGCCGGTAGGTATATAAATCGGGGAACCCGTTGGAAGTAGTTTGGCTGAAAGGTCAAAACTGCGTTAGACCGGCGGGGCTGGAAAGCTCTTGTGGGCTGCGTCCCTCTGCAAGCATGCAGAGGGATCCCAAGAGTCAATCAGCAGGGAAGTCTTTCTAGCCACTAGTGCCTAAAGCCTAGTGTCTAGTTTATGACCCCTCAGAGACTACACGCCGAGCCCCGCTTATGATTGGCGGGTGATGATATAGTCCGATCCTCATAGTGATATGAGGGCATATCGTTCGTGATATGCCACAACAAAAAGGCCAGCAGGAGCGGTAATACAGAGGCCCCAAGCGTTATCCGGAATCACTGGGCGTAAAGGGTGTCGAGGCGGTCATGTTAGTCGTTCGTAAAATCCGTGGGCTCAACCTACGGGGGGCGAGCGAAA
>JBASFO010000050.1:0-16145 GCA_049653065.1 Minisyncoccia bacterium | reverse complement strand
GCGACTTTGCGAGAGCGAGTGTCGCCTTTGTTTCTTTTGGATGTGCCAGAATCTCCTGTACCGCGTCCGCAATTTCCTGTGGTGCCTCCTTCCCCACCACAAATGCCGTTGACTCTTTCCCAGGATTTCGTTTCTCGTCAAAGATGAAATCAGAGAGACCTCCCTCCTGGGTTGCAATAACGGGAAGCCCTGCCGCCATAGCCTCGACGAAGGAGTTCCCCATTCCTTCACTTCGTGAAGGACGAATGAAAATATCACACGCAGAGAATACGCGCGGGATGTCCTTATGCTCTATCTGTCCGCGGAAATGAACGCGATGTGCAACACCTAATTCCTCGGATAGTGCGCGTACTGTCACCTCATCCGGACCAATACCGTACACAATACATGAGAAGTAGGGAGGAAGAAGAGGAAGAGCGCGAATGATCGTGTCGATACCGTTTTTGTGAACGAGGCGCGAAGTGGTAACGAGAAATACGTCTCCTTCTTTTTTCCCGAGCGAGGCTTTCGTCAATGCGATTTCTTCTGCCGTGTACGTATGCGTAAAGAGCTTCGTGGCAACACCGTTTGGTATCACCTCGCCATAGGCACGCACACCCATACGCCTTCCCCACTTCATAAGGAACGTGGAAATGGTTTGGAGCGCGTCTACACTCCGAAAACCTGCGGCAAACAAAGGAAACACCACGCGCATGAGCTTCTCTATGACTTCGGGAGGATCACCCTCCTGTAGCGTGAGAAGATACGGCACCTTTCTATGAAATCGTTTGAAAAGTCCTGCGGGAATTGCCGAGGAGTGCGCCATCATCGCCCATATACCCTGGTAGTGGTAGTGCCGGTGGAGCTCTTCGGCCTTGAGCCATGCCAGTACCTGGAAGAGATGCTTAGTGAAATGGAGCGGGAACTTTTGCAAATCTTGAATGGACGGATTCTTTTTTGAAAATCCGATGCGATGCACAACCACGTTTCCTATCTTCTCTACGGGCAAAAGTGCGGAGTCGAAACGAAGCGTCACCATATGGAATTCGTACTCCCCTGGCGAGATGCGATCAGTAACTTCTTTTATGGCAATCTCCGCTCCACCGACAAAACGGGGGTAGTAGCTTAGGGAAAATATGAGTATCCGACGCATAGTGGATAGCCTACTACGAGAAGACAAAAAAGAAACGGGCGACCTTTGAAGGGCCGCCCGAAAGTAGAAGACTCTGCGTCGTTATGACGCGGGTGCATCTCGATGCCAATCGCTCGGGAAATCCGAGAGAGACATACGCGCCGTCTGGACTGTGATGAGTTTGGCATATGCATACGTTGCATTCACAATCGTATGACGTGTGCCCGGCCCCTCAATGACCATTTCATGCGTGCGTACCACTGCCCCATGCGAAAGAAGCGATCCGTCACGAAGAGAGGCGCGGAGGTCTTCTTCGGAGAGTGTATCCGAATCAACTGCCACGACTTCTCCCTCGATGATCAGTGTCATCTCGTGAAGCGTGTGATGCGTATGGAAGGGCTGGACGTGTTCGGGTGGAATCCACGTCTCGATGACCTGAGAGGCCACCTTCTCGCCCTGGTCACTTGAAAGACCGCGGTAGTAGAACCGCACCTCAAGGCCAACCGTGCGCGCCGCAAGGGCATGCTTGATCATATCCCTGAGATCTCCTTCGTACTTCGTGTACTGCCCCGTCTCACCGAATCCCTTCTTAGGATCGATGAGTGCGATGGTGAGCAACCCGTCTTTGGGCGGGTAGAACGTAGCACTCATTGTGTACACCCTGTACTTCCCGCTTCATTGCGGGAAATGCATTAAAACACGGAGGCATCAGGAATGCAATACGCCCTACGGTTGTGGCGGCTTAGTAAGAAGAATATCAGCGTATGCGTAGCGAAGCTGGTTTGCGAATGCATCACCCTCTCCTAGAGAGGCGCGCGCGAGCGGACGTTTCGAAAGAACTGCAGCCTGTGCTTCATGTTTTGCATCCATGCCGTACACTTGGTCTGCATCAGAGAGAAGAATTGAGAGGATAGTTTTTTGAAAGGAGGAGAGGCGATCGATGCGTTGATCAGCAAGGGTAATGAGAAGTGGTAGGTGTGCGACGCGTTTTAACAACATGCCGGCGAGTCCGGCGTAGCTTGCCATAATTGACCATACGAAAAGATAGTGATGCCTCTCGTGAAGTGAGAGCGCCTTCATAAGGCCAAGAATGGGAAGGAGTAGTTTGTCAAACGCCGTGCCAAACCCCACACGATACACCTGTACGTTTTGCGCGAGTGGCACAGCATGGTGCGTTTCTTTTCTGAAAACCGTAGTTACCACATCAAAGGTGACATCCGGCATTTTGTGTATGAGTGCAAGGAGCGCATCTTCCGCAGGACCCGCAATAGGGTGGAAGGTGGTTGAGAGCACGAGCACGCGCTTCTCTCGAGGCACGCCGCGCGTATGCGTACGCACAAAGTCCCTCACATACTCTTCTAAGGAACAATGTGTCTTCCACCCAATCGCATACGCCTTCGACACATCAAGCGCGGAGGAGGTGCGGCTTGCGCTTCGTGCAGGTAGCATCACTACTTCGCCTCCAAAAAGTTCTGCAAGTTCAAGGATGGTGTAGGGGCGCTCGCATCCAAGTCCAAACTCATCTCCCTGTCCCCGCTCGCCCACTAGCATAAGACCGGAAACAATATCATCGATATGGGTAAAATTGCGTTCCTGGGTACCCGGACTCGTCACCGCAAGCGGCGCGCCAGAGAGGTACATCTGCCGAAATGCTTCAACGACGGTACCATAGACACCGGCACGCTCACCCGGGCCATACACATTGTAGAAATAGGTAATCGCGTACGGGAGATGCTCCTGGTCTCCCACGGCCTTCACAAGTTCGGTATTTTCCGCTTTCGTTGTGACATAGGGCACCGTGTCTTTTGCCCAGACACCGGTACCAAACTTCGTAGAAGATCCCGCGTACACGAGTTTACATTTTCTCTTTTGCCACCACGCAACAACGGCTTTCGTTCCTTCTGTGTTCAGGTCTCGCACGAGATCGGGCTCAAGAACACTCTGCTCGACCCGCGCATACTCCCCAAGGTGGAAGATGAGGTCTGGGGTTTCAGGAACGAGCGACTCGATGTGTTTAGTATGACCCTCGCGGTACTCGACTCCGGAAACGTGATTTTCTTTTGAACCCGCGAAATAGTTATCAAGAGAAATAACCCGATGTCCTTCATCGTGGAGCCGTCTGCAGAGGTGAGTGCCTATAAAGCCCGCACCCCCAGTTACTACTACAGTCTTTTGCATGTCTTGTGCCTAGAATAGGCTAGCAAGCAGAATTCGTACAGCCCCAGAGCCTGCCCCAAACCCTCGCGAGAGAAGCTATGCCTTGCGGAGGGCTAAGAATTGGGCCGGTTTTCGGGAAGGATATAGCGAACGAAAGAGGGTTTTTATGAGTTATTGAGCACGCTCTAGAGATCTTCACGGAATAGTGCAGAGAGTTGTTCTTCGGGCACTTCATAGGGTTTTCGTGTCTCTCCCTGTTTCTCAGGGTTTTGTCGTGGTTCCTGTCTGTTGTTTTCTGCCTCGCGCACTCCTGTTGCTACAGCGCGGGGGGGAGAGGGAGAATGCACAGGGGAGGGGGGCTTAGGAGCGACTGCGGCAACTGCTTCTTGTATTGATTTCTGGTGCGCCTCTTTTTTTATACTACTCTCTGCTTCTGAACGTTTCGTGAGTGCGGCAATTGCAGAAGCGAGATCGGATGCTTTCGTAGCGTCGCTTCGCGGTGCTTCTTCTTTTCTCGACGTCTGTGGTTCGTGCTCATTTCGGCGGTCCTCACCTCGACTGTGTCGGCTAGCGCCTCCGCCTCCGCGGTTTCTATTTTCTCCTCCTCCATTCCGGTCTCCCCCCGGCGCACCCCTATGAACTGCGGGTTTCTTTTCCTGCTTAGGCTCTTCATGCACCAAGGAGAGTTCTGTGAATATTGCCTCCTCAATGAAGGCGCGAGTCGTGGCAAATTGACGGCGCGAAGAGGCAATAACTTCGTTTCTAAAGTTTCTTGAGGGAGGTTCGATAGGAGGGATGGTGAGTGCAGAAAAGGGTCGAGACCCAATACCGTCTATCATGAGAGAGAGGTATATCTGCGCAAATCCCAGGTTCACGAGGTCTTCTTTCATAAATTCCGGCGTGAAGATAGTCTCTAGAATCTCTGCATCAAAGGGGCCCACGCGGAACATAATGGTGGTGCCCACGTTTCCAAACACCGCCGCGCGCACCTGCTCTTCTTCCATTTGCTCTACGTATTGGTGTGCAATGGTGAGATTGAGCTTATATTTTCGTGCTTCAGAAAGAATCTCTGCAAACGTACTATTTGCAAAGTTCTGGAATTCATCGACGTAAAAGTACACGTTCGGAAGGCGCTCAAGTTCGTCTCTGCGAGAATCAGCACGACTCATCGCCGCGAGGAAAATGCGGGTAGTGAGCATGGAGCCGAGGAGGCGCATATTAGTCTCCCCCATCAATCCCTTCGAAAGATTCATAATGAGAATCTTTTTCTGATCCATCAAGTCTCGTATATCAAATGAGGAGTGCTCTTGGCCAATGATATTTCGTATGAGAGGATTGCTCGTGAACTGTCCAATTTTGTTTTGGATAGCGGGCGTCGCCTCCTGTGTGTAGCGATCAGTGTAGGTGGCAAATTCTTTCGTCCAGAAATCCTTCACGACAGGATCTTTCACATTCTCGACTACCTTCTTCCGATACCCCTTATCCACGTACATGCGGTTCACGCCAAGCAGTGTCGCTCCCGGATATTCAAGAAGTGCGAGGAGGGTATTTGAGAGTATGTACTCCATGCGCGCCGACCACGCATCTACCCAAATCTTTTTAAAAGTCGCCATGAGGCCCGACACCACGAGGTGACGCTTGTCATACCCCACGTCCTCCATGACATTAAACGCGATGGGATTATCCAAATCAAATGGCGCAAAATACACCACGTCATTCACGCGTTCTTCGGGGATGTAGTCGAGAAGCTTCTCAGCAGAGGAGCCGTGCGGGTCAATAAATGCAATACCTTGTCCATTACGGATATCCTGTATCGCCAAGTTCTCAAGCATGGTCGACTTCCCCATACCCGTCTTCCCGATGACGTACATATGCTTGCTACGGTCTTTTTCCTTAATACCAAAAGGTACCCGCTTGCCGCGACTATCGGTGGTTGCAAAATACGTTACCCGCTCGGGGTTATCCATGTAGTAATTATAGCCTGAATGCGAAACATAATCCCTTGTGAAAGGAGACTCTATATACCATCCAAGTAGTGTGTGTCGAGACTTACTCATAAGAATAACCATAGTTACTACTTCTCGAATACTCGAATAACGATCGTGCAACACCAGGTGTTGCACGATCTGTAAAAAGTAAGATGTGGGCTATTCGTTCATGACCGCACGGAGGCTCTCATACTTGTTCGCAGGATCCCAGAAAATCCAAGAAGGAAGACCGGCATCATACGTCGCTTGCATCTCGGCAAGGATGTCCTGCGGCAGGTAGTCTTTGCCGTAGTCAAAATCTTGGAGCCAAGGACGGATCTTTTTCTTATCGAACACGGGCTTGGTGTATTTTCCCGTGGCGACTTTTTCTGTCGTTGTCGCCTCTCCCTCTACGGAGGGTGGGATTAGTTTTGTGGTAAAGAGCGCCTCGCCATCGAGAGTCTTCACCGAAGTCTCGCTCGCTACCGTGCGCGCGGCCGCCCGATCCATTGCGTACTTAATTATTTCGTAGGGATAGTCATTGGGATCGCTGTAACCATTAAAGGTATCAGGATAGTGGGAGGGATAGACCATGGGCATCACGTAATCAAAGTACGGAAGTGTACGCTCAAGAACCTGGCCAATGCCAAGATCATCGGTATTTGATGCGGTCATGCCAAAAAGGTCCGCACTCATCATGACACCAGTTGGTGCTATCGCCTGATGTAAATACTTGAAGAAACGCTCAAGTGCTTCGGGTTTATTTTTATTTTGATACACTGCGTCTTCCATGGGGCCGTCGGAGGGGTAGCGGATATAGTCGTAATTGAGCTCATCGAATCCAAGCGCTATCGCTTCCTTCGAGAGTGTCACGATATAGTCCCAGAATGCTTCAGAAGATACGTCGACGAAACTAAGCCCTTTATGGTCTCTCCAAGGACCACCGGTAGACGCGCTTTGCACCGCTTCTTTCGGATGCGTTTTCGTATAGGAGGGGTCTTGGAATACGGTAATGCGAGCAATGGTGTAGATTCCCTTCTCGTTTAGGGATGCTATGAATGCTTTCATATCGCGCGCGCCGCAGGTAACCATGGAAACCAGAGAGAACCTCGGGTCTTCTGTGGGAAATCCTATAGTTCCACTAAAATCTTTTACATCAATCACCACGGCATTCAGTTCCGTATCCTCAATAAATTTCACGAGCGACGAGCGGAAATCAGGAGACCCAGCCACACACTGGCTCATGTAGATTCCTTTGAGAGATACCGGCGTAGCGATGAGGGGGACGTTCTCGGCAGACGTATCCTGACTACTCTTCTCGGGGTTTCCCTCTACTACCCCTCTCCCTTTCTCGTACGTCGTTGCGGTAAAGTGCGGTACGGAAAACGCAAGCGCAAGCGTCGCGAGCGCAACGGTCGCTGGGATAAAAGAGATGCGTTCAGAGGGACGACTCATGCGGAGCGTCGTTTTCTTTGATGTAATGCGAACGGGCAAAAAGCGAAAGTAGGATAATCACCGCGGCAAGTAGGGGCTCGATCCACATGAGCCACGAGTACGGGAGCCCAAGAAAAGGGGCAAGGGCGATGAGAACAGCAAGTACCACTATCGTACGTTCGCGAGACATAGGAAGATTGTACCGTGTACCTCTGATACAGGCAAAACAAGATGCGAACCGTACTAGCGCGATACGATGACCACACATTCCCCCCGTACTTCCTGTGGGTTCTTGGAAAAATGGTCTGCTACTTCACTCGCTGTTCCCTGCACTACTGATTCATGTATCTTTGTAAGTTCGCGTAGTACTGTAACGGTTTGTTCTTCTCGTAGGACTTCGCTAAGCGATGCGAGTGCTTTCTCTATCCGGTGGGGAGATTCATAGAACACCACAGCGCGTTCACTAGTGGCTATTTCTTTAAAGAGTGTCTGACGCCCTTTCTTATGCGGGAGAAATCCAAGAAACACAAATTCGTGGGAGTGAACCCCGGCGACGGAGAGTGCGGCGGAGAGTGCGGAGGGACCGGGAATTGCTTCAATAGTAACGCTAGGGAGACGCCTGCGCACGAGTGCCACAAGCTCGCTCCCGGGATCTGATATTCCTGGGGTTCCCGCATCAGTTATGAGTGCGACCCGTCTCCCCTCCCCAAGCATTGCAAGAATACGATCAGTCGCCAGCTTTCCACTTCGTGCGTGAAAGATAAGAAGTGGTTTCTTAATGTCGTACTTTGCTAAGAGCTTTGCCGAGACGCGCGTATCCTCGCAGACGATCACGTCTGCTCCTCGTAACGTCTCAAGCGCCCGAAGCGTGATGTCTCCCAAATTCCCTATGGGAGTGGCGACGACCGAAAGTGTTGCCATACCCCTAGACCCTACCTGCTAAGACTAGAAAAAGCCATACGTGTTGTTCTCTCCCCTTCCTTATGCTATTACCCTAGCGGAGCAGAGTCTTTTTTATGCTCCTTAGAAAGCAAGGGTGTTCTTTGTCTAAATGGCTTCTGGTTATCGCCGCTGGCCTTACGCGGTCGAATAACGAAATCACCGTCGACCGAGCAACCGCTCGTGTCTGTGATGCTGCCGCAACTCTGTGGGAGAAAAATCCGGGAGCGTACGTATGCGCTCCTGCAAGCTGGAGTGCAAAGTATCGTGTGTATATGGGACATGGTCCCATGCGCACCTACTTACAAAAAGTGGGGCGCATACCCGCCTCGTGTCTCATAACGCGAGAAAATAGAGATGTGTCATGTACCACCAACGGTGAGATGAGGGCATTTGCAAAGGCGCTGCTCCACCTTGGAGACCACCGGCCTCACATCCATCTTGTGGTCCGTCATTGGCATGCGCCACGAGCATTGCGACTTCTAAATGCACGACTCAAGGAGCGAAGTATTGTCCCGGAATCTCTTACGCTAGTTCCGGTCAAATCCTTCGCGCCCTTTGAACACTACGTGCGCGAGCCACTGGCCTGGCTCAAGAATCTTCCGAACCTTCGGGTTCAACCGGACTCCTCGTAGGGTCCGGTTTCTTTTTACACAACCAATTCATCTGCTACTTTATAAATATCCCCTGCACCCATTGTCATGATGCTATCCCCTTCTCCGGGTTCAGTTTCAAAGTAGCGACGGATTTCAGTAAAGCCTCCTGCTTTTGCTTCTACGCCATTTTTCGTTATCGCTTCTGCAAGTGTTGTATTTGAAACCGTCCCGTCATCCACTTCGCGTGCCGCATATATAGGCGCGATGATGACCCGATACGCGTCGGTAAATGCGTGCGAAAATCCTTCAAATAAATCGCGTGTCCGACTGAAAAGGTGGGGATGAAATGCGACGTAGATATTTCCCGTCGTTTTTTTCTTGAGTTCTGCAAGCGTCTTTGCTATCGCGGTCGGGTGATGAGCGTAGTCATCATACACCTCTGCGCCACGCTTCGTTTTCCCTTTGTATTCAAACCTCCTCCACGTCCCACTAAAATTAGCAATAGTACTATATATGGTACTGTCTGATATTTCAGGAAAAATAGCGCGAGCCGCTGCGGCTGCAGCGCGGGCGTTATCTATATTGAATTCACCCGGGAGTTTTGTGTCATACGCTGGCCCGCTTCGGTAGTCTATGATGCGCGCGGAGAGTCCTACGAGGAGCGGTGCAATGTTCTCGTTCGTCACGTCCGTTACTATCGTTTCCGTTTTCTCCATAAGTGCTCGAAATGCTCTTTGTACGTCCGCAAGGTCAGAATAGTAGTCAGTGTGATCCCATTCAATGTTGGTGACGACGAGAATCTCCGGAGAAAGGGTGAGGAAATCCCGTTTGTATTCGCACGCCTCAACTACCAGCAGGTCCGATGTACCACGAAGATAATTCGAACCGAAATCCTTTACGATCGAACCCACGACCGCGGTTGGAGCAGCGCCGACATCGAAAAGAATCTTTGCAAGCATGGCGGTCGTCGTGGTTTTTCCATGGGTACCTGCGACCGCGATGGTACGCTTTCTCTTCGACACTTCACCAAGAGCTTCGAAATACGATTGTTGACGTATCCCAAGTTCTTTTGCGCGTGCGCGCTCGACATTATCCTCCCATGCCGCTTCGGTATAGATAACAAGATCCGCGTCTTCCGGCACGTTTCCAGCTTTCTGTCCGATGACGACCTCGATACCTTTCGACGTGAGAAGTTCGGTCGTAGGACTCTCTTCCCTATCGCTCCCGGAGACCTGAACCCCTTCGTCATGCAGAAACTGAGCCAAAGCGCTCATGCCTATCCCCCCTATGCCGATAAAGTACGCTTTCATATACTTTTACCTACCTGCCCCGTAGTCAATGTGCCTTTCGTAATCAGCAGGACACGTTGTACTTCTGGGGTAAAATACGCTTTCTTCGGGCTCATCGGCCTACTCTATCATTTACCCGACCTCTGTCAGCATGCCCTCGAACCCAGGTTCCTTTCCGTGAAGAAGGCGGTCGTGTCGCTCGCGGAACATTTTCGTGATAGGCCCCATGGTGCCATTTCCCACGATGCGACGATCTACATCGATGATTGGAGCAATAAAGGAAGACGTACCGCACGCAAATACCTCATCAGCAACGTACAGTTCCGTGAGATCGACACTCCGTTCATGTACTTGTATACCGTCCGCGCGCGCAAGTTCCAAAATGGTGCGGCGATTTATACCTTCAAGGATGTCGCTTGCCGTGTGTGGGGTGATGAGTTTACCGTCGCGCACGATGAAAATATTTGCAGCCGACAATTCGCAGACATGGCCCGCCTGATCGAGGAACACGCAGTCATCGTACCCACTGTCTATTGCATCCTGGCGACCGAGCACGGAGTTCACATACGCGCCATTTACCTTCGCACGTGACGGTATTGAAAAGTCCGGAACGCGACGCCAGACGCTCGTCTTCACTTTCGCGCCGTTCTGCGGAACGATTGGTTTGGCTTCATAGAGAAAGATAGAGAGCGTAATTGGGAGATCGCGCGAACGCGTGCCGGGAACGAGCGCACTCACGTGCACGGTTGCGCGTGCGAACACATCCTCCTTCACCTCGTTTGCGGCTATCGTCTCCTTCACTGCGGTTAGGAATTTCTCCTTCGTCCACTCACCAGGGAACGTATCGATACCCATGATGCTTGAAGAATCGACGAGGCGCTTATAGTGCTCATCAAAGCGAAACGCAAAGAAGCCACCCTCTGTTTTACTGACCGGAAAGACGGTATATACGGAAAGACCGTAGAGAATGGCGGAACTCGTCACGGGCAGCATTGCTGCGTCAGTAGAAACGATACGGTCCCCAAAATATGCGTGGTCGTAGACGCGACTCATAGCAAGCAGTCTATCAGCACTTCCCGAGCTTGGCTCGACGGACCTTAACCGGGGAACCATAAAAGGCAGAACCCATACGATTGAAACGCTCTGTTAGGTCGGTGGAGTAGAACGTGACCCCACGACCGTGCGCAAGACGCGTCTCAAGTTCTTTGTGGCGAGAGAGATACTCCTTCAATCTTCCTGATACAATCTTCCCGCCAGAAATAATACGGATATTCTTCGGGACCATCGTGCGAATCATAGCTTCGAGATGTCCGTAATGCGTGCAGCCGAGAATAAGCGTATCGATTCGGTGCGCAAGTAGCGGTTGCAGGTACTGCTTGAGGATTGTACGACCAGGTATCGAGCGATGTTCCCCTTCCTCGATAAGCGGCACAAGAAGCGGGGCTGCCTGCTGGAACACGATCGCACGCATGCGTTTCTTTAGCTCACGAGGATAGGCATCTGAGAGAACTGTGCGCGATGTGGCGAGGACGCCGATACGCTTCCCCTCGTTCATTGCAACCTCTTCCACCATCGGAACGATAACGCCGAGCACACGGCGCTTCCCGGATAGGCGCTGCTGTACTTGTCGCAACGATTCTGCCGACGCGGTGTTGCATGCGATGATCACAAGCTCGCAACCCTTGTCGAAAAGAAAATCGACAGCCTCGAAGGTGAACTGGTCGACGGTCTCCGCAGAACGGGTGCCGTAGGGCGCACGAGCGGAATCACCGAGATAGACGTACCGGTAGTGAGGGAGTGCCTTCGTTATTTCTTTCAGCACCGAGAGACCACCAAACCCCGAGTCGAATACGCCTATGTATCCCTTCCCTCTCTTCATGCTAGAGCGCACGCACGAGCGCGTTGTACTGGTCGCCGCGGTCGTACTCGTTTTTGAAGTACTTACCGAACGAAGAGAATGCTGGACTGAACAGAATCGTCTCACCCGGAACAGCAATGGAAGACGCGCGCGCGACGGTTGCCGATAACCCCTCTTCCTCGTAGACATCGATACCTCTCTCTTTCAGAGCGAATACTTCATCACGAATACGGTCAGTTCCGCGCTCCTTGAAAAGAACAACCTTTGAACACCACGCAGGCAACTCTTTTATAAGTCCACTCATATCTAGATGCTTCTCGTCACCTCCCACGATAAGTACGATGTGGGGACCTATCGCCCGGAGCGCGGCGATAGTAGCTTCCGGCGTCGTTGCATTGTTGTCGTTGTAAATCTTCACGCCGTTCACTTCCCGCACGAATTCGAGACGGCCAGGAACGCCTTCGAAAGAGGCAAGTGCCACGCGCCCATCGATGCCGAGCGCATTTACGGCTTCGAGAGCGCATGCTGCATTCGCCTGATTATGCTCGCCCGGAACAAGAAGCTTTTCATTTCCCGGATGCGCAATAACTATCTTCCCTTTCGGTTCATACGACTTCCGTATGAGGTTCTCTACTTCTTCGCCTATCACGACCGTGTCCTCTGCTTCCTGGTGAAGAAACATCTCTGCCTTATCAGCGAGGTACGTATTCATGTCCGGATAGTAGTCTTGGTGGTCCGGATACAAATTCGTAAACACTGCAACATCCGGACTTATCTTCTCAAGACCAAATCCTTGGAGTTGCCACGAATCGAGTTCGAGGACGGCGACGGTGTCCTTTGTAACTTCCGGCAAAAGCGCAAGTGTCGAGACACCTCGAATGTTGCCGCCGAGCACTACCTGCTTCCCTGCTGTGCGCAGGATGTGCGCAATCATCTCCGTCGTCGTCGTCTTCCCTCGCGTGCCGGTAATACCGACCAAGGTCGCACCCGCTTTACGCGCGTGTTTTGCAAAAAGCGCCGTCGACATAGATACATGAATCCCATTCCGCGTTGCTTCTGCAATATACGGGGAATCAAGCGGCGTCTTCGGGCCTTTCAAGATAAGGTCCCGGCCGCGAAAATCTTCGAGCCGATGCTCGCCGAGCACGAACTGCAGGGGAAGCCCCGCAAGCGCTGCAAGCGAAGGGGCGAGTGCCTCTCTATCCTTCAAGTCCGTGACAATCAAATCTGCCCCACACTCGGCTAGATAGCGCACATCCCCAACCCCCCGACCAAGGAGTCCAAGGCCCGTGACGGTTATTTTCTTTCCTTTAAAGAAAGATGATGCATCCATAGATAGACGCATCCTAGCGCGGCTCTTGCTCTGAAGCTAGGGCAGGAGAGATTCTCTGAATTTCCTACTCACACTCTCGTACTTCATCCTCGTCTATGCGTTTTATGGGAAGCCCTGAACGAGGGACCTGTACGATGAGAAACGGGCTCATAATAGCGCTCGCGGTCACGCAAGAATCTCCCGGAATGCTATGGCGAATGACTACGGTACGGAGAGTCTCACTATCCTCTATAGAAACAAGACTTACTTCGTATCCACCGGAGGAATGCGACCCATCGAAAATAGCGAGTACCTCATGGGTGTCAAAGTTAACGGAAGGAATGAGGGGACCGCCATTTGCGTAGAGCATGCGCCAAAACTGTTCGAGTTCTTCCCTTGATTTAAGACGGAAGTTCTTTCGTTCGGTGATAGCGGATACATCCTCACCCTTCAAAAGCGGGGTGAAAGCGACGGGTCCGTACGCTGCCTCAGGAGAAATGGGACCACCCGCCTCAGAGAAATACAGCCAAGCACCTGCGATGACGGCAAGCGCGCAAAGCGTGCCAATAATGAGGGTATCCTTCATCCTAAGAAGTATAGGACACACTCGCCCGTGGGAGAACGACGCCTGTACATAACATTACTTTCGACTTCTACGATCTTTGTACGCTTCAAAGGAAATAAGTGCACAAGAAGTGGATGCAAGGATGGTCCCCGGTAGCCAAAAATACTCTCCATGCAAATATCCGTAGAGAGCGGCATTCGCATTCAAAAGAGAAAAACCAAAGAAGGTTGGCCAATACACATCACGCGCACTTTTCGTCTTGAGAATCTTGAGGTATTGCACCACAAAAAGAATCCCAGAAATGAACCATCCTGCGGAGAGTACCCATCCAGATAGTTCAAGGACAAGGCTCATGCGGACATTCTACCATTGACGCACGCGTAAAGATCAGAATGTGAAGTCTCCTCGAGTATCAGTCGATCTGACTTTTTCTAATTATGTTGTGTGTGCGTGTGCCAAGATTCGAACTTGGGACCGTCCGCGTATCAGGCGGATGCTCTACCAACTGAGCTACACACGCAATTTCACCATCCTAGCAATATTTCCTATAATGTTCAATTTACCAAATTGATCCTATAGCGTAGATTTAGTAAATTAAGTGAGTTTGAAATGTTTGCGGAGTTCCTTATCAGATTCGAGCGCCTCAGCGACAAAGGAACGCATCTCTCCTATGCCACTTTTGAGATGTGCTCGTACGAGCGCAATGAATTCGTCACAGGGATATGGGTATACCCACACACTATCTTGTAAACGTACGAATCCTGTATGTTGTAGCATGTGACGGAGACGATCACGTGTCGCGCGGCGACGCTCCGTAATGTCAAACATAAGCACACGCCATTTCCCATCCCAAAACGCCGGTTCTGGAATAGCATACTCTTCAAATTCTGCCTCTTCCGCGATCTCTTTTCCTTTCTCAGTCAGCACGACCCGCCGCTTCCCCCACTCTCCAGATATCTCTACAAGACCAGCTTCCTGAAGGCGCGCAAGTGCTTGTGAAATACGGCGGTATAGTTCGGTGCGATTTTTTGCCGGCCTATCAAACTCTTTGAGAAGACGCGTCATCTTTGGCGCAAAAATAGCTATGCCCACCACCCCTGCCCCCACAAGCGACCTGAGCACGAGACTACTTATAGGCACATTTCCCTTTTGTTTTCGTATTCTTTTCTTTGATTCCATTTTACTAAATATATCCTATAGGATCAAATTAGTAAATTGAGAAATAACCTTTGACTATGAACCGGGGCCGGGAAATTAAGTATTAAAGACCAAGTGAGTCAGACCGAAAACACACCGTAATCCACATGGTCGCGTTCAAGGGTTGCTCCTTCTTTGCTAAAGTGGAGGTACATAATGATCCACCGCGGAACAACGCGTGAATCAAAAACCAAGAAGGTGTGGCTCGTTCAAGAGTCCACACGAGAAGCGAAGTATCGCCGCCATAAGAACAAAAAACGCATCTGGAGAAGATGCGTTTTGCGTCTATCACAGCAGATGAGGGGTGCGACCGTACTCATAACCGGGTAACGAGTTATGCTATAATCCCTCTATATTTCTAAATAATAGACATCAGAAGATGGAGGACTTGCTGAAACTTCAAAAGTAGGACTAACACCAGAAGACATTCTCAAGTCGCTTCCTGCTGAAGGACCGTTTACGGACGAGCAACTTACAGCGCTCACGGACGCGACACAGGCGCACCTGAAAGACCGAACAATCGAAAACAAATATGGGCGGCGGGAGCATAGCCAAGAAGAATCAATCGCGCTTCAGGGAGAATTAGATGCATATCATGTAATCACTGAAGCACTTATCGAACGATATAATACGGAAATACGGAGACGTGACGCGGAGAATAGCGACTGGCGCTCATAAAACAAAAGCCCCATTTCGGGGCTTTTGTTGTTGTGTACCAAAATAAAAGGAAAGGATATTTTGTAGTAAGCATTTTCTTGCTAGAGCCTAAGCCCTAGTGCCTACTACCTAGATAGTGCGCTCTTGTGTTCCGCCTATTCCCAAGACTTGAAGCGTCAATTGAGCGCTTCAAGCCCTGTACCAAGGATACGTTATCTTGGCGTCCGAGTGGTGTTTAGGGACATCCACTAACTCCCCATCATTTCCGAAGAAATGAAGATCGACGGATGAATTGCCTTTCGAGCGATTCGGTTCCGATTGGATATGTTCCACGAGCAGCTTCCGCTACCCGTGCCTTGTTACGACTTACTCCCTGTCATTGAGCTTGCCGTAGTCCTACGAACGTAAGATTTCGGGCACTCCCAACTTCCTTGAGTTGACGGGCGGTGAGTACAAGACTCGAGAACGTATTCACCGTGGTATGGCTGACCCACGATTACTAGCAATTCCGGCTTCAAGAGGTCGGTTGCAGACCTCTATCCGTACTGGGGTTGGTTTTTTTGGATTTGCTCCGCCTTACGGCCTTGCGTCCTTCTGTACCAACCATTGTATCACGTGTGCGGCCCAAGGCATCAAGGGACATGCTGATCTGGCGTCATCTCCACCTTCCTCCCCCGTGAGGGGGCAGTCTCGCCTGACATAAATAACAGACAACGGAGGTTGCGTTCGTTACCCCACTGAAGGGAACAGCTCAAGCCACGAACTGACGACGACCATGCATCACCTGCCAAACACCCTCGAAGGCTCCTCTGGTTTCCCAAAGGATGCAGTTTGGTTTCTAGCCTTGGTAAGGTTCTTCGCTTATCGACGAATTAAGCCACATGATCCACTGCTTGTGCGAGTCCCCGTCTATTCCTTTGAGTTTTAAGCTTGCGCTCGTACTACCCAGGCGGCTCGCTTACCGCGTTAGCTTAGTCCCGCAGAGGGTCGATACTCCGCAGAACGAGCGAGCAGCGTTTAGGGCTAGGACTACCGGGGTATCTAATCCCGTTCGCTACCCTAG
>JBASFO010000049.1:0-13754 GCA_049653065.1 Minisyncoccia bacterium | reverse complement strand
AACTGGACGATCCCTGTATACGAGCGGGGAGCAGCGTCTGGCAGGAAAACGACTAGCGTCTTCTCATCTGCGAGAGGTTCAAATGAAGCTTTAATTTCAACATAATGATCGGTGGCGAGCACAGACGGAATTCCCGGTCGCGATCGTGCTTCGCGCGTGGTACCAACTGCGCCGTAGGCGACTTGGTCAAGTCGTGCGTCATCGAATGTAGGAATGACAACCCCTGCCGGAGTTGCAATAATGAATTCTTCGCACGCCTCACGTACCACGGTCCGTTCGATATCAGCAAGCTCCTCCACGGAGCTCGAGACTCCGGAGCCAAGGGTCCAGTGATTCGCATAACTTGGCGCGGCACTATCCCGGTATCGAACCAGCGCGACAGAACGGTCCTTACAATCAAGAATGAGTAACCCTCCTCCTGCCGCAAATCGCCACGAGGTGCGGTCTTGCTCAAACCGCTTGCGTGATGCGGCGGTCGTTGCAACGCGGGCGTTTCTATCAACCCGTATCTCGTACCCATCAACGACCTCCTGAAGCTGTACCTGAACCAAGAACATTTGCTTTCGATGTTGGAGCGCGGAGAGCATGTAAGGGATTGTACCTTTCTCAGCCCCGCAAGCGAAACCTGCGGACTTTTCTACCTCTTTTTCTTATAGACGAAAAAGAACCCCGCCGCATGCGGCGGGGTTCTGAACGCGAGCGTGTCGCGTCACGAGTTAGTCAATAGTCGAGCCACTGATAGCCCCAGTTCCACGAACCATCTGGGGCGCGGTAGAGACAGAGGTGAGAGACATGCCGATGGGGGCTCAGATAGCAGGTCCCCCGAAAGTAGCTGTCTGGCCCATATCCCCACCGCCACCACTCTCTCTTACCCCATGAGTCGGGAATAAGATGTTGATGCTCCCAGAGAAACCAGAGGACATTGGTGTTGAATCGCTGGTTGAATAAGTGACAGTAGCGTTCTTGCTCCGTCGAAGGCTCCCATTCTATAGTTCCCCCCTTCTCGTGAGAAAGGAGGGTAAAGCCTTCTGGAATGAAAGGCTCCGCATCGCAGTCAATTATGTGCATTGTCGGTACTCCTTAGCCTGCGCGAAGTCCTTGTGGATTGTTCGCGACACGCGGTTTCCCATTTCCCGTATGAAAAATGGTGGAGAGTGACTCCGTATTGAATATAAACATCCTCGACTTAATCTGTCAATACTAGGAAAGGATGCATTTGAATGTGCGAGCGAGTATACTGCGCGCATGGAGCGAGCGGTGAAAGCGAAAGTAGTTGCGGTCTCTGGTGGTTTTGATCCGGTTCATATCGGGCATGTCCATTTGTTCCATGACGCGCGAGCGCTCGGCGATCGACTGCTCGTAATTTTGAACGACGACGAGTGGCTCATGCGCAAGAAAGGGTATGTGTTTATGCCTGCACACGAGCGCAAAGAGCTCTTGGAACACATCCGCTCTGTAGACGAAGTAGTAATTCGCGAACCGTGCGAAACCTACGACATCGCACATATGTTGGAGAGGCTAGAGGTGCATATCTTTGCGAATGGCGGTGCTGATCGTAGTAATGAGAACGAACTTCCCTCTCCAGAGACCGTCGTATGTCAGGCACGTGGTATTAAAATGGTATTCAACGTTGGTGACACAGGCAAGCCGCAATCCTCTTCATGGCTCATTCGCAACCTCGCACAGCAGGTAGAGGACTTTGAGAAACTTCGAAAGGATGGAAAAGCATTGTAGAATTTGTCAATTTTGCCCCCACTCACTGAGAGGGTATGATGTCTCTAGCCGTCAAACCTTGCCCGGTTAGGACAACTTGGCATTATTTTTGTGCTGTTCAGCCGAACAGTGTGTATACTTATGACTATGCGCTGTAAAGATGTGCTATTTATGGAAAATCGTCAGCAAAAATATGCTGAACGATGCCAAGTTGACCTACCGGGCTTGCCATGATGCAAACGCGAGAAAAGCGGGAGTATATTGTCGTCTCTGTAGGCGGGTCTTTGATAGTCCCCGATGGAATTGATGTCTCTTTTTTAAAGCAGTTCCGCGAACTCGTAATCCGAAAGATTGGTGAGGGTTTTGGTTTTTACATAATTACCGGCGGGGGGAAAATCGCGCGACAGTGGCGCGATGCAGCTGTCGAAGTGAATCCGGAAACGTCAGATGAGGATCTCGATTGTATAGGCATTGCGGCGTGCAGACTGAATGCGAACGTGGTGCGCGGCATATTCGCTAATCCAGGACTTCCGCCTGTCATACTCGATACGCGCCAGCCGATAGACTTTGACTCCTCTCTTTTGTTCGCTGGAGGCGTACGACCGGGAAACTCGAGCGACTGGGCCGCGGTCGAAGCGGCGAAGGCCGTAGGCACCAAGAAGCTCGTGAATCTTTCTAATATTGATTACGTCTATACAGCCGATCCGAGAAAAGAACCTGCTGCGAAGAAGATAGAGAGAATATCGTGGGCAGAATTCCGGAAACTCCTTCCAGAAACCTGGGATCCGGGTCTCTCTGCTCCATTTGATCCAGTAGCAGCCAAAGAAGCCGAAGCGTTGCGCCTTGAGGTAGCGATTATAAACGGTGCTCGTCTAGAGGAGTTTGAAAATTACATCTCCGAAAAGCCTTTCATGGGAACAGTCGTATCATAAGAAAAACCGGCAGACGCTTTCGCGACGCCGGTTTTGTATTTCTGAGAAAAGAACTCATTAGTCAGTGTAAAGGAATACACCACTACACTCTGAACATGAATAGTGCGGTTGACTGTCGATGATGTGTCGTTTTACAGTCAACGTCCTGCACTGTGGGCATGTGAATCTTCCCGTTTGTGTACTCCCCATATACGCGAGTGGTGAGTCTTTACAAGGCGCAAGGGAGCCGCCGATGTCTGCCATACTCTTATTCTCCAAGATAAACTACCTAGCTTTACCAGGAAAGTAAAACCCCTCCACTGCGGAGGGGTTTGTATCGGTGCGTGGGGAGTCCTTTCTAGCGCGCATCGGTACAAGCCTCTCCGCAGGAGGGGCTCATAAACCAATACCAGAATGCGCTGAAAGAGTGCATGTAGGGAGGAGTATAGCAGGGGTTGGGACGAGCGCAACTACGTAGTTTCTCCGTACATACGGTCGCGGATGGCAGAAAGCTCTGTGACAATTTTCTGGTCCATGATACGAGCGAAACGCGGAAAGGTTTTCCCGTCCTTGGTGACATTCTCCATGAACATTTCGAGGGGCCGTGCCTGGTGGGTAGCGGGTACGAACCAGTCATTTTCGTAGAGAGGCAGGTAGAGCACCAGGAAGGACTTGTCTTCGGTGTTCCGCGCTAAGCCGACTACTTCATAGGCATGATCGTTCAAGACTGCCGGGTCATGCTTGTAGTGGTAATAGAAACCCTTCTCGGGAACTTTAGCGGAAAGTCTATCTTTGTATCCCATATAGGTACTATGCGCGAAGCTTCGTGAGCGCCGCATCTATCTGCGCGTGAAGCTCTTCGAGAGTACCATTATTCATGATTGTCACGTCTGCTTCTTTGAGCGCACCAAAAATGTCTTGTTTTGTCGGATCATCAGGGTTTGATTCGAGGCGTTCTTGTTCAAGGAAACGTTCATAGGATACATTGTCTTTTTCACTTTTTCGCACAGATGCGCGATCATACCGTATGTGAGAATCGGCATCTACGCCGATAACTTTCCCGCCAAGTTCTTTTATCTTACGCACTTCGGCAACAGCTCGAAGCGCTTCGATAATAGCATTAGCTCCTTCAGAACGCGCACGCTCATACAAAGATTCAATAATGTAAGCGGGCCCATGTATGCGTCTCAAATCGTTTCCTACCTCAATCATTGAGTTTCGATTTACCAGCATCCCGCGACGTACAATTTCTTCTGTTATAAAACCACTTGCAGAATAATGTTTGAATTCGAGAGTTTGTTTGAGGTATTCGACCACGGTTCCCTTCCCCGAACCGAACGATCCTGCGATGCCGAGAATCATGTTAGATACCACGACCCATGGTGCGAACAGTTTCGGTTGCCCGACGTGCAATAAGTTCTGCGAGTTCTTCAAGTTTGCGGGCCATCGCTCCCCAGGTTTGCAATGTGTTATCCTCTGCAATCACCTGCATTTCTTTTCCAAGAGCAATCATGGAAGTAGAAGAGGTGATATGTGGATCGTTTGCATTATCTTTCTTAAGCAGAGAGACAATCTCACTATTTTCTTGTGCAATCTGTGTTCCGAGGCGAGAAAGACGTGCGCGCACTTCTTCAGTTGAGAGGGATGCGTCACTCTCAATGAGACGAATAAGTGCGCGGAGAAACGGCAGGGGTTCCCGCGTTGCACGCGCCCTATTCATTCCCTCTTCAAAATCCTCGGGAGTCTCAGGCGGTCTATTCGCCGGTCCTTGGGGAAAGGGACGCATACTATGATTCTTTACCAAACGCCTTCGCAAGCGGAATGAGGAGCGGCGCCGAACGGCAAATCGAAGAGAACGTGCCAATAATTACTCCCACAAGCATCACGAGTGCAAAGTTCCGCGTCACCTCGGCTCCAAAGAAGATAATGGCGAGCAACGCGAGCGCAACCGTGAGCGAGGTGTTTATGGAGCGTCCCATGGTCTCGTCTATAGATTTCCCCACCGTCTCCTCGAAAGGCTCATCTACTGCGCGTGTATTCGCCGCTTTCTTTTCTTCATTCCACTTCAAATGCTCACGAATGCGGTCAAAGATGACGATCACGTCATTCACGCAGTACCCAAGGAGCGCAAGGAGCGCCACCACAATCAGGGTATCCACCTGTGCACCCGAGAAATGCGCATAGGCGGCAAAGAATCCCGTCGGCACTATGATATCTATAGCGAGCATGAGTACGACCACGAGCCCATAACCCCACGAGGGCACGGGACGTGAGACTTTGCGAAAGGCAAACGCGATATAAAGGACAATAATGAGAGAAACGACGAGGAGTGCGTAGAGCGCTTTCGTTGCAAGCTCCGCACCAAGTGAAGGGCCGATCGAGCTTGCGCGAAGCTCAGTGAGAGGCAGAGCGCCCTCCTGACTAAGTGCGCGTATAAGCGCGTCGTGTTCATCTGGAGTTAGGGTGTGGGTACGGACCACCATGCCATTCTCACCACTCTCGCGTATCGAGGCGTCAGAAAATCCTGCAGCCTCTGCCGCTTCCTTAAGTTCTGCGGGTGTCGGGCGCTCGGCGGTATAGGAAACTTCAACGAGTGTGCCTCCGGTAAATTCAATTGAGAGAGGGAGACCAAATACCGCTATCGCGGCTATCGCGGCCACGAGGATAAGCCCCGTAAGCCAGAAGAAAAATGAGCGATATTTTATAATGAGCATAGGTTATTTTGTGCGAAGACCGGTTGAGAGGAGAAAGTTCCACCCTCCTTTTCGCTCAAGCGGAAGAATGGAGCCGAGAAGCGTCTGGGTGATGGCAACTGCCGAGAGGAGCGAGATGACGACTCCGAAACCAAACACGAGCGCAAAACCCTGCACCAAGGACGTACCCATCCAGAAAAGAATAACTGAGGAAATAATCATGGTGTAGTGACCGTCCCGTATTGCGGGCCATGCACGCAAAAAGCCCGTCTTTGCCGCTTCTCGCGGCGCTTTCCCCTGTCGCAATTCCTCCTTCATGCGTTCAAAGATAAGCACGTTAGCGTCAACGGCCATACCAATCGAAAGAATGAACGCGGCGATGCCGGAAGAAGTGAGAGTGATGGGAACCACTTTTATAAGTGCGATGGTAATAACGATGTAGATGAGTAGCGCCACCGTTGCGACAAAACCGGGGAGTCGATACCACGCAATCATAAAAATCGCCACGAGTGCAAATCCTATGAGGGAAGCGATAAGTCCCGCGTCATAAGCGGCAGCGCCAAGCGTGGGCCCCACCGCGCTTGAGGATACGAGCTCAATAGGTACGGGAAGTGCACCGAAATTCAGATTCTCCACGAGGGCCTTCCCCTCCACCGGAGAGAATTGCCCCGTAATGGTTGCGATACCGCCAGGGATTGCTTCC
This sequence comes from Minisyncoccia bacterium, assembly GCA_049653065.1. Classification (GTDB taxonomy): domain Bacteria; phylum Patescibacteriota; class Minisyncoccia; order Phycocordibacterales; family Phycocordibacteraceae; genus C7867-001. The sequence continues at coordinate 7,734 of JBASFO010000049.1, read as the reverse complement.
TGAATGACTGGAGAGGAGATGACTTCACCGTCGAGGAAAATAGCGAGCTGGCGACCTACGTTTGCCGCCGTAATTTCCTCAAACAATTTTCCACCTTCCTCATCAAAGTGAAGCAAGACTATCGGAGCGGCAAGTCCCTGCCCACCGGGAGAACCAAACTGCAGCTCAGCACTTTTTAGGTAGCGGCCGGTAAGTCCGGTAGCTTTGTAGAGGTCTGAGGCGGTTTGAGGTTCCTCTGCTTCAGTAGTTGAAGAGTCAACAAGTTTAAACTCAAGGAGCGGGGTTTTGCCGAGCGCGTCAACTGCAGCGGCAACATCAGTAACTCCTGGCAGTTCAACGAGCAAACGGTCCTCGACGGCGCCGGTTACTCCACTTGATTTCTCAAGCTGCACAAGCGGTTCGGCAACTCCAAAGACGTTGACCCGTTTCTCAATAACCTCTCGAAGCGAACGAAGTGCGCCCTCTTTATCACTGGTGACACCCGAAGTATCGGCTGTATAGATAAGCTCGGTACCGCCTGCAAGGTCAAGTCCGAGCTTCACGGCGTGCGGATTCCCCGGTGCATTCGTCGAAAAGACGAACCAGCTGAGGAGGCCGGCGGCAACGAGAATACCTAGAGCGGATGCAGCTCGCATAATGGGGCTTAGTGTACCCCTTACCACTTTTCTAAGCAAAAGTGGTAAGGGGTGTACGTCTAGATACGCTCTATGCAAACCTAGGGTGCAGCGTTGACGAGGGCTGCCGCGTTTTTAAAGAGACACGCGACGGCAATGGGTCCTACCCCGCCGGGGACTCTGGTAAAGACCGACGCTTTGGGAGCGCAGGCAGGATCTATGTCGCCCGCGACTCCTCCTCTCTCCCCGGAAGTCCCTGCATCAATAAGCACTACTCCTTCTTTTACTTTGTCTTCCGTAATGAAACGCGGAATACCGATACCGGAAACGACAATATCGGCATCGACAAGGAGCGCGTCAGGGTTTTCAGTCGCACGGTGTATGACTGAGACGTGTGCGCCTAGGGAACCGAGGAGTGCGGCAACTGGTTTCCCTACCAATCGGCCACGTCCGACAACGACCGCCCTCTTCCCCTTGGTTGGGACGCTCGCATGTTTTAGAACCTGCCTAACGGCACTCGCAACGGGAGGGATAAGTGCATCGGGTTCTCCTTTTTCAAATCTGACGTACGCAGCATCAGAGAGCACATCAGCATCTTTCAGAAGTGGAATTGCAGCAAGTATTTTTGCAGTATCAAAACGCTCCGGGAGCGGAAGCTGCACGAGAACAGCATCAGCACCCCCGGCAAGAAGGGCGGCAATAATGTCTTCATCGGTAACTTCTTCTCCCACACGCACGATTTCAAGATGCATCCCCGCAGCAGCGGCGCTTTCCTCTTTTATACGAAGATACGACTCGGTAGCTGCGGTTGGTTGCACTACTATCGCTCGCACGACCGGTGTAACCCCGGAAGGAAGAGACGCACGCGCGTCTGCAAGAAGTGCGGCAGCAATTTTCATTCCGTCTACTATCATGAAAGGCCGTATTCCCTCCGTAACTCAATGATCCCTTCTTCAAGAGTAATCTCCGGTTTCCACCCAAGAAGCGTCTGTGCTTTCTCTATGTTGCCGAAGGTGTCTTGAGCATCTGCGGGCCGCTTAGGGATATACTCTATAGTGCCTCCAATAAGTTCGACGAGGCGATTCACCGTTACGTTTCTCCCAGCAGCAATATTTATCACCTCTCCCTTCCCTACCGTGTCTTTTTCCATAGCGAGTATGCATGCACGCACCGTGTCGCGTACGTGGGTGAAATCTCTCGTCTGCTCTCCGTCACCCGTCACTCCACAGGGTTTTCCCTCGCGCGTCAAAGCGAGGAATCGAGGAATAGCGAGCGCGTACCCCCCGTCAGGACGCATACGGGGACCATACACACTGAAGAATCGAAGTGACACGGTCGAAAGGCCGTAATTCATGCTAAAAAGGCGCGCGTATTCCTCGCCCACGAGTTTTTGAAATGAATAGAGCGAAAGAGGGTTTGGCCGCATATCTTCGGTAAACGGCAACGTCGGCTGATCCCCATAGGAAGAAGAGGAGGCCGCATAAACCACCCGACGTGCCTTGGCGTCGCGAGATGCCATCAATACTGAGAACGTACCGTCTATGTTTGCCTGGTGCGACTCGACGGGGTGATCATAGGAAAACGGCACGCGCGGAAGCGCCGCAAGATGAAACACGCAGTGCGCGCCTTGCACAAGAGGCGCGAGAGCAGCCGTATCACGCACGTCCTGTTCGTGGAAGACAGCGCCAGGGGGTACATCTTCACGTTTGCCATTGGCAAGATTGTCTACCACATGCACCTCATATCCCGCGGTGAGAAGTGCATCTGAGAGATGCAATCCGATAAACCCAGCACCACCTGTCACCACTATTTTTCCTTTGTTCATACGAAGTGATCGATTAGCAACTCTCTAGAAAACTGGCAGGTTGGTTCTTTCTGAAGGTGGTGCTGGGTACATCCAACCCTCCGGTAATGACTACGTTCTTCATAGCTACATTATGCCTTAGTGCGACGAAGCGCGAGGGGAACGCTCTCCTGCTCATACGCACCATCGGTGTACTGGAATGCATCTAGGCTTTCATAGCGATACCGGTAGCCGAGTAAGCGCGTTACCTTTTCTCCATCAACCGCGATCGGATAGGAATATCCGCGCCAGCTTCCGCGAGAGGTGGGAATGCGTCCGCGCGTGAGGTGCCACATGATGAAAAACACGACACCTATCATCCATGGAGCAACCGAGAGCGTCTTTTTTCCTACGGCGCGAGCCATATCCGGACCAAGCACCGCTGGTCCGGGAGGTGCAAGGTTAAATGCCTCGTACTTTACAGCCACTTCATCAAACGCCAGCGTCTCTACGATGCCTACAACGTCGTCTTCATGCACATACTGCCGCAACCATTTTTCCGTTATCGGCACACGAAGCACCATGAGGGAAATCAAATCGTACCAAAAGCGTTTCTCTATTTTGAGCGTACCCGAAAGCGCAGATTGGAGTCCAAATCGAATACGCATGTACCGGCCGCGCGGTCCGGTAATAGCCGCCGGACGCACGAGGGCTACGGTCGCTGCATTCGTTCGAGCCGCGTAGCGTTTCTCTAGATACTTTTCTGTGATGCGTTTCTCTTCTGCATAGCGATACTCGCTTTCTCTAAACGGTTCGTCTTCTGTATAGCGATGCTCTGTCGTGTTAGTAGCAAACGAGCCGTATGACGCAACGGTCGAAAAGTGGATGAGGCGGCGCACCTGTCGCTCGGAGAGTGCAAACGAAAATACTTTGTCGGATCCTATGATGTTCCACTTCGTTTGCGTATCGGAATCACCATAGAGATCACGAATCTGCCATGCCGTGTGAATTACAATGTCGGGTGCGTAGGTGCGTACTGTCTCTTCCCAATCATCCGCTGTGTTCATCGAAAGGTATTCAAGTTTCGATACGTCTTTGATGAAATCAGGAAGCGGCTCCTTATCAAGTCCTATCACCTTCACAACGTCTGCGCGTGCTGCAAATTTCCGCACGAGCATACCACCCACGTAGCCTGCAGCACCGGTAATGAGAATAGTGTGTTGCATAGCTTATCCCGTCATCCGAAAGAGCATACGCTTCACAGTTTTTAACGCAATTACGAAATCAAGCGCGAGCGAGCGGTGTTTGATGTAGTAGAAATCGTAGGCAAGCCGCACCTTGGTTTCTTCAATTGACTGTGGACTGATGTTTCCCTGCTCGTAGTGCTGGTTTATCTGTGCCCAACCGGTAATGCCGGGCGTCACGATATAGCGAATACCGTAGTACGGAATCACCGCCCCAAGACGCTCTCCGAGACCAACCACATCATTTCTCGGCCCGACGAGGGAGAGTTCTCCCTTCAGTACATTCACGAATTGGGGAAACTCATCAAGCGAGGTAAACCGGAGAAATGCGCCTACCTTGGTGACCGGATTATCTTTCTTTTCCTCAACCGTCCACTCTCCCGAAGCGCTCTTATTCTGGCGCATACTGCGGAATTTATACGCATAGAGGAGAGTGCCTCGACGCCCCATACGTTCTTGCCGTATGAATACGGGTCCCGGCCCTTCAAGAGCGAGCGCGCATGCTACGAGTGGAGTTGCGATGAGGGTCACGAGCCCCATCATCACCCCACCCACGAGATCTATGACTCGTTTTGCAGTTGGATAGAAGAACGAGGGAGTGGCAGATACATTTTCCAAGAACCATTCATAGGAGAGATTTGAAAGTGGTACTCGATCAAAGACTTCCTCATACAATCCATGAAAGTCGGCAAAGCCGTACCCCGGCGCTATGAGCGCGAGTTCATACACTCTTGGGAGGAGCGCACGCAATGCCTCGGCGCTCGTATCGACTACGAGAAGCGAAATGTGCTCTTTACGAAGATGTTCTGCAATTTCATCAAAGTCGCGCTGTGCTTCTTCGGGCGATACTACTACTGAAAATACAGTGCGGTAGCGCGGATTGCCATTCACCTCAGCGACGAGCGCATCCGCGTCGGGACCGGAAGCAATGAGTGCGGCACGGGTACGCGTTACCGGCCGGGCAATATACGGGAATACCCATAACCTCCAGAGCAAAATGAGGGCGAGTGACACTCCAAGATACAAAATGAGATTGGTTTTTGGTGCGATGCCAATATCAGGAAGAAAGAAAAAGAACAGTGCTGCAAGCACGATATTTGCAAGCTGGGTTTTGAGTATCGTACCAAAGAGCGCGCTCTTTGAGAGTACGATACGCTTTCCATAAAGTCCTGCCATATAAAACACGAGGAGCCAGAGAGCAAAAAGTACAGCAAAAGCCTCAAAGTGTGTCTTTATGAGCGAGACGTCTGGAATCGCCGCGTAGCGTACTAACAGGGTCAGCCAGAGAGACGCTATGAAGGCCACACTATCCCCTATAAAGAGGAGGGGGGTTGCGAATCGTCCACGAGAGGTCATGGGGGGCCTAGAGGGATAGTACAAATGTTATATCATAGAGCGCACAGAACTTCATGCATGCAAAACCATGGCGCGGTATGCGCATTTTGTATATGCTGTCCGAGACACGAACGTGGCACGAGCTACTCTGTCCCCGTTTAGCCCTTCCTATGCTTGAAGCGTAACGACTCACTATGGACAATACACAAAGAAAGATTCTCTACGTTATAACAAAAGCAAACTGGGGCGGGGCGCAGCGCTACGTCTTTGAGCTCGCAGTCGCTATGAAGGAGCGTGGTGATGATGTGGTGGTTGCCTACGGCGAAGAAGGGCTTCTCGTAAAGCGCCTCCAAGAGGTAGGAGTGCGCACTCGAGAGATAACGGCACTTGCACGCGATTTCAACTGGAAATCTGAATGGACCGCACTGCGCACGCTTATTACCCTCATAAAAGAAGAAGCGCCAGATATCGTGCATGTAAATAGTTCAAAGGGGGGCCTCGCACTCCTTGCAGCACGTATTGGGAGGGTGTCGCACATCATCTTTACCACACACGGGTGGGCGTTTAACGAAGCGCGGCCGTGGTGGCAGCGCATGCTCATTCATCTCGTCTATGCCATAACCGTACTACTTTCCCATAAAACTATTTGCGTCTCTGATGCAATACGACGAGACCTTGCATGGTTCCCGGATTTTCTCGGACGATTTGTGGTGGTGCGAAATGGTCTTCCCTCTCCGACGTTCCTCACTAAAGAGGAAGCACGAGAGCGACTCGGTATTCCACAAAGTACTGCCTTTGTACTCGGCATGATTGCAGAGCTTCACCCCATTAAGCGGGTGGATGATGCGATACGGGCTCTTGCTGAGCTTACACCTCACCATCCCGAACTCTCGCTCGTCGTCATCGGGGACGGCAAGGAGCACGCGTGGCTTAGTGAGTATGCTGCTCATTACGATGTTGCAGAGCGCGTATATTTAAAGGGTTTTATAGAGAGTGCAGCGACCTATCTAAAAGCGTTCGATGTCTTTCTTATGCCCTCACGCAGTGAAGCACTCGCACTCGCCCTTATAGAAGCCGGATACGCGAGGCTCCCGGTAGTTGCTTCAAGAGTCGGGGGTATACCTGAGGTGATAACGCACAAAAAGACAGGGCTTTTAGTTCCTCGTGAAAATCCCCATGCACTCGCACGTGCTCTTCGTGAGATGATAGAGCATCCCGACCAAGCGGCTCTTTATGGAGAGGCATTACACAAGTCAGTGAGAGAACGGTTCTCAAGTGAACGCATGCTCACAGAAACATTCAGAGTGTACGACAAAAACCCATAGTTTCTTCAGGCCGCCCTTCGACAGTCCCCTTTCCGAGCGACTTTTATCCCACGTACTCCTGCCCCACCCTATCTCTTGGAGCAGAGCGGCCATGGCGCGCAAGCGACGCCACGATACCAAGCGCGACAAACTCAACGAGAATATGCGATCCACCATAGCTCATAAACGGAATGGTAGTTCCCGTGACGGGCAAGAGTCCGAGATTGATACCTGCATGGATGAAGATATGTGCGAGAAAAAGAAGCGCGACTCCGATAGTAAAAAACGCATCAAAGTTTGTGGCTGCTTTGCGCGCGATGGACAAAAGCTGCGCAAGAAGAAGTCCGTACAAAATAAGCACGAGGAATACCCCTGCAAATCCCCACTCTTCTGAAAACGCTGCGAATATAAAGTCAGTCTCGTATTCAGGCAGGAACCGAAGTTCGGATTGGGTTCCGTACCCAATACCCTTGCCCCACAATTGTCCCGATCCAGCGGCAACCACGGCCTGATACGCGTTATACCCTGCGCCGCGAATGTCTGCGGCGGGATTGAGGAACGCTACAATACGCGCGCGTTGATACTCTTCAAAACCAAAGGACCAGAGTCCCGCAGCGGTAATGAGACCAAGGATTCCTACTGCCGCGAGCTGCGTCTTTGGAATTCCAGAAACAAGTACAAGTCCGAGCCACACGAATCCAAGAATTGCCGCAGTTCCGAGGTCCGGTTCTACGAGAATGAGAAGAATGATGAATCCTGCATACGCACCCGAGAGGAGAAGGTGGCGCACCTGTCGTATTTGAAGATGTCGTCGTGAAAAATATTTTGCAAGAAGCGCGATCAGTATGAGCTTTGCAAAGTCAGAGGGTTGAAACGAAAACGCTCCAAATGAAAACCAGGCCTTAGCTCCTTGCACCGGGTCGGCGATAACGAGGAGCAGCATGAGGAGCAACGCCACAAGCGCATATCCCACGATAAGCACGCTCGTTCTCCGAATAAAATGCATGTCAGAGACCGCACAGACGACATACGCGACGATTCCCACAAGAAGCCAGAGTATTTGACGCCCCGCAAGCGAATCTCCCTCCGTCACAAATGGATGCATAGTGAGAATGCCAAGCGCCGCAAGCGCTACCGCAATCGCGAGTAAGGGCCAGGAAGAAACGAGTGTGGAGAGAAAGCCAGTGCGCGCTGATTCACTCATGGAAGCGGCACAACTGCATGTACGTCAACGACAGAGGCAGTTCCAAGAAAGGGAGCATTCCAGGTAAACACCGCATCAGTTGAGGCATTAGGAAGAAGCTCGGCAATGATCGTCTGAGACGCTGCGAGTGCATTTCCCTGTTCATCAAAAATCGTGACAATGAGTGTTAGGTTTCGGAGTGCCTTGGTGTGTGGATTGGTGATCTCGGCGCGCACCCGAGGAGCAGTATCTTCTCCGGTAAGTATGGAAT
>JBASFO010000048.1:0-5466 GCA_049653065.1 Minisyncoccia bacterium | reverse complement strand
CCTTAGAAGTAAGAGCCGGTGTGAATGCTCAATGATTAAGTCCCAAGCGGCGCGTCCAAACTATCGGATGCGCCGCTAACTATTTTCATGTTCTGTTGATGGTAAGGCCGCGCAGAGCGCGGCCATGGTATTTTATAAGTAATGAAAGCACCTAACGGATTTGCTGACCCGCAAACCAATATTTTGCAAATGGGGCTCCATGAGGGCATGAAGGTTCTTGATGCGGGGGCGGGCTCAGGACACTACGCGCTTGCCGCGGCAAAGATTGTGGGCGACTCCGGCCGCGTCTACGCACTTGATGTGCAAGAAGACGTGCTCACGCGCCTTGCGGCAGATGCGAAGACGCGGAAGATTCGAAACATCGAAACCATATGGGGCGATATGGAGCGTTCGGGCGGTACGCTTCTCAAAGAACACTCGGTAGACGCGGTTATACTTTCAAACACGCTCTTTCAGCTTGAGAAAAAGAAAGAGGGAGTTGTAGAACTCAAGCGAGTCTTAAAGCCAGGCGGGAAACTCCTCCTCATCGATTGGGCTGGTTCCTATAGTGGCATCGGCCCTCACCACGATCACGTGGTAACCGAGCGCGACGCAGAAGAGCTTTTCATCGGCGGTGGGTTCCATAAAGTAAAATCGTTTCGAGGAGGTCCGCACCATTACTCCATACTCTTTTCAACGCCATGAACGAGCTCCGACCCTTTCACCTCATTGTGCTCTTTATCTTCGGTATCTCGGCTATTGTCGGTATCTTTATCTTTGCGAACTTTAGTGGTGGTGGGGGAGCAAAGAAAGATGCAGTCGGCGCGGTAGTCATCTGGGGCACGCTTCCGAAAGCTCCCTTTGAGAGTGCGCTTGCGGAACTCTCTGGAGCTGAGGAGCGTTTCTCTGATGTGACGTATGTCGAGAAATCCGCAGTGACTTTTAGTACTGAGCTATCCGGCGCGCTCGCGGAGGGAGCGGGGCCCGACCTCATACTGCTCTCTCAAGAGATGCTGAACGCCGAGCAGGCAAAGCTCTATGTCATCCCGTATGCGTCCCTCCCACAGCGTACCTTTCTTGACTCCTACGTTTCACTCTTTGAACTCTTCCTCACGAACGAAGGCACCTACGGCGTCCCGCTCCTCGTTGACCCCCTCGTGCTCTACTACAACCGCACGATTCTCTCCGCCGAGTCTATCGTCGCGCCACCCTCCACCTGGGAAGCGGTCTCTGGGTTTGCGACCGAGGTGACGCAGCGAGATCCGGGAGGCACCATTGTGCGAAGCGCCATAGCTCTTGGAGAATACGGCAATGTGCGGAACGCACGTGCCATACTTTCACTCCTTCTTCTTCAAGCGGGTTCTGACATTACCGCTCCGACTGAAATTGGCATGCGCTCTGTGTTTGCGGACGACGATCCCGGAAGCTTCGGTACGACCCCAGCGCAATCAGCGATCAACTACTACACCCAGTTTGCCGATCCCGCGAAAAATGTGTATTCATGGAATCGCTCCCTGCCAGAATCGAGAGAGTCTTTCCTTGCGGGGGACTCGGCGCTCTACCTTGGGTTTGCATCGGAGCGCGTGTATATCGCCTCTGCAAATCCAAATCTCGACTTTGATATGACGAGCGTCCCTATTCCCGGCACCTCGCGCGCGCGGGTAAACTACGGCGTGGGCTACGCCTTCGCGCTCCCGAAAACGGCAGCAAACGGTGCAGGAGCTCTTGAGGTGGCATTTGCGCTTGGGGGCCAAACCTCTGCGGGGAGTATCGCAAACGCACTCGGAGCCGCACCTGCGTATAAATACCTACTCTCTGCCCCTCCGGAAGACCCGTATAAACCTATCTACTATCCTGCAGCGCTTTCAGCTAAGGGATGGATATCCCCGGTTCCAACAGAGACGGACCGTATTTTCCTCGCTATGATTGTGAGTATAACCACCGGCCGCGCCAGTGTTGACGAGGCACTCCGCGCGGCCGCGGGGTCTCTCGATGCCGCACTTCGTTAACACTATGTCGACTACACGAAATTTCCTTCTTAGCATACTCGTGATCGCCGTTATTGGTATCTTTGTGGCGACCTATGCGAATGCACAGACGCCTCCCGCAGGGCAAGCGCAACCTGCCGCACCAGCGGCGCAGGAAGGCGCAGCACAACCTTCCCCCGCCGGGGCCCAACCCGCGGCGCAGCAAGGCACGCAAAACGCCGCGAACGGACAAGCTGAAGCCGCAGCGCCCGAAGGTTTGAAGAATCCGTTGAACGCAGACTCCCTTCAGGAGCTCCTCACCGTAATTCTACGAGCGCTCGTATCTATAGGATCCATACTCCTCGTGCTCGCGCTTGTGTGGGTTGGGTTTTTGTTTGTATTTGCACAGGGCCAGGAGGAGAAGATACGCGATGCGCGCAATGCACTCATGTGGACCGTGGTCGGCGGACTACTCTTACTTGGCGCAGAAGCCATCGCGCTCGTCATTGAGGCGACGGTCGGGCAATTATGATTTCTCGTTTTTTTATCGTTTTTATCGTTCTAGGCGCGCTTTTCTTCTCAAGCACCACGGTTCTCCATGCCGCTATTGGGGCTGACTGTACGGTTAATCCAAACGTGTGTGATGCCGCAACCGAAGCATGTATTTGTGATGACAACACTACGTGCGTAAAGAAAACCTGTGTACCCAAGACCGATTCCTGTGTCACTGATCCGCAGTCGTGCGTCGGAATAGACACCATAACGGTAACCGCGCCCACGGGAGATCGAGGTACCTTTGCAGGATGGGTGAATGGTCCCGTGACTCGCTTTATCGATCAGGGCCTTATACCCCTTATGTATGCCATAGCCTTCCTCTTTTTCATGTACGGTATTACCCGATTCTTTTTCTCAGACAGCGAGGAGAAGCGAAAGCAGGGCAGAGAGTTTGCACTCTGGGGCATTGTGGGCTTTGTCGTCCTCTTTTCGCTCTGGGGTGTTATCAAACTCCTCCTCTCGATTCTCCAGGGGAGATAAGCTAAAACCTGTCCAAAAACCCTCTCTCGTTCGATATATCCTCCCGAAAGCCGGCCCAATTCTTAGCCTTTCGGGAGGACATATCTTCTCTCGCGAGGGTTTTCAGGAGTTTATGAATACGCTCTAGGACGTAGGGGATAAAGAAGTCTTGCCGCTTCGCGCCTGCTACCATAGAGATATATGAACATAGTCCAGTTTAGGGACCTCCTCCTCTTTATTGTCGACGCAGTCATTTCCCCGCTCATATTTGCGGCGGCATTTGTGGTCTTCATCTGGGGTGTCTATACGTATTTTATTGCGGGTGCCGCTAATGAGGAAAAACGAAAAGAGGGAAGGACGTTTGTTATGTATGGCCTCATAGGCTTCTTTGTCATCGTATCCGTGTGGGGCATCGTGCGCCTCCTCACCGGAACCTTTCGGTTTGAAGGAGTGCAGAGGCCAGAGACGCCGCGCTTTGGCCCGCCAAGCGGCGCCACACAATCACCGCGCACTGGGGGCGCTCCCTAACTCACCTACTCTATGCCACTCGTACAATTCGGAGGATTCATCATCTACCTCATAAATGCGATTCTCGTGCCGCTTGTCTTTGCCATTGCATTCATCGTATTTATCTGGGGCGTGTTCGAATACTTTATTGCCGGCGCCGCCAACGAAGAAAAGCGCAAAGAGGGCCGAAACCTCGTTGTGTACAGTCTCATCGGTTTCTTCCTCATGATTTCCGTATGGGGCATTGTGAATCTTCTCGTAAACTCTTTTGGATTTAACCGTCAAAATCAACCAAGGCTTCCCACGGTAAGTGGTGGCGGAGGTGGCTTTGGTGGTGCGGGTGGCTTTGGGAATGAGCCGCGGCCCTCTATTTTCACCAACAGAGAGGGCACTGGCCTCTTTGACCTCGTAGGAAGTCTTTTTAGAGGAAACAACAACAACACTACTGGTGGTACCCAAAGTACTGGGAGTGCTGCACCGCAGACCTGTGCTACTCCTTGTTTAGGAAATGCTCGGTGTGTGAATGGTAGTTGTGTAACTGGACCCCCAGACTAGTCGTGTATGGATATTCTCATTGCTTTCTCTCGAAGCCTCATAGGACTTATCGACGTAGTACTCGTACCACTCATTTTCGCGGCTGCCTTTGTCGCATTTATCTGGGGCGTGTACCTCTATTTCTTTCTTGGAGCGGGGAATGAAGAGAAGCGCAAGGAGGGGAGGACCTTTGTGGTCTACGGACTCATAGGCTTCGTGCTCATGCTCTCGCTCTGGGGCATCGTGCGCATGCTCACTACCTCTTTTGGACTTGGGGGTCAGAATCGTCCGGCGCTTCCGTTTGAGAGTACTCCAAGACAAACTCCACCAAGAACGCAAAGTACCTCACCCGCTCCTCCCGGTGCTCCTATTAATCCCGTGGTAGAGGAACGCGGCACCTCAGCGTATCAAGAGTGTCTAAAGAACTGTGTCGGTCAGTGCGAACCTGACGGTACGTGTTCCCTCCTATATTAATAGTCTCTTGAAAAGTGTTTTCCACACGATACGAAATAGCGTATTGACTAGGATTTCTGGCGTTCTATCCTATAGGAGTACTCTCTTCTAACTACTATTCATGAAATACCTTGCCGTTGCCATCGCTGCGTTTGCGCTTCCGCTTGTCGCGGCAGCTCAGGTTCGAAACATCGTTGAAGCTGGAGGAGTCATCACGCAGATAATAAACGGCGTTTTGGTCCCTCTCGTATTCGCTGTTGCCTTTATCGTATTCATCTGGGGCGTGTTCCAGTACTTTATTGCTGGAGGTCACGATGAAGAAGCGAAAGAGAAAGGAAAGTCGCTCATGCTCTACGGCCTTATCGGGTTCTTCCTCATGGTCTCGGTGTGGGGACTCGTAAACATTCTGGTCGGCACGTTTAACCTCTCGCAGACGCCGCCGAACCTCCCTGGCGCTCAAGGGCCACGCTAATACTTTCTTCAGATAGGCCCGGAAACGGGCCTTCTGCCTCTCCCCTTTATGCCCGCAGCGTTTACCGAATTCATACAAAATGTAGTGCGCGAAATCGTCTCGCCACTCATTACCCTCATAGGGCTCGCAGCTCTCGTTGTGTTTGTGTGGGGAATGGTTGAATTTATCCGAAATGGAGATAACGAAGAAAAGCGCTCGACCGGTCAGCGCCACATGCTCTGGGGCCTTATTGGCATGGTGATTATCTTTGGTGCGTTTACCATTGCATCGATCATCGCCTCGACTGCGGGAGCACGATAATCCTCTCTGAAGCTTTTCCATAGCAACGAACCTTCTGGAGCTTTCTGAAAGAGGAGAATATAGTAACATACGATGTTACTATATTTACGTTCTCGGCGAGCACGCTACAGTGTCTTCGTGTGCTGGAGAGGGCATGGTCAAGCACTCGTTTCGTCGCCGTCGCTCCTCGCTCCGCTCGACCCTACTCACGCGACCCATTCTGCTGAATGGGTACCCCGCGCTCGCTTTCAAGTCCTCTCC
>JBASFO010000047.1:0-6610 GCA_049653065.1 Minisyncoccia bacterium | reverse complement strand
CTTTAATTCTTTCAATTCCCTCCGTAAAATTTGTTTTGATTCTTACCTTCTCTGTCATCTCATTCACGCTGATGTAGCCGAGCGCATCTACATCAGGATTGTAGAGTTCAATCATATCGAGATCTTCTCGCGGAAAGATGCGCGCGCCAGAAAGCGTCTTCCCTGCTTCTAGTTCAGCTTTTGTGTTCTGATAGCGTTCCGTCTCCATTACGAAATCTATATCGCCAACCTGTGCACGATAGATATCCGGCTGACGAATGTAGAGGTGAGTATAAGTAGTTTCTGGCATATCCCCTTCTGCTGGAATGACGATTGGTTCGTGGAGACGGAAGTATTTTTGATTCAAGTTGTCCGACTCTTCCGTAAGCTCCTTGCGAAGCTCAGTCAGCGCCTTGTACTCCTCGTCGTAATGGCAGAAAAAGCCCACATTCCCCGCTACCGGCAGATACTCGCCAAGAGAAACCTTGCAGAGCTTGAAGCATTCGATATGGATATGCCGAATTGCCTCCAATAGTTCTGCATGGGTCGTAACGGGGCTGAAACGGTAGAGCTTCATAGCCACAAGTATATGCTCATTTCTGAAAGGTTCTAACCCCTCTGACCCTGGCTTTCTTTTAACTGAAGAAAACCATCTTGATTGCTGTACCTAAAATCATAAGTATGAGAATGGGCTTTATCCACGCATCTCCTTTCCGTATCGCATACACTGTCCCGATATACCCTCCAAGGAAAGTTCCGCAGAACAGGATGATAGCGAGCTTATAGTCGATAAGACCGGACTGCATGAAAATGAGTACACTGCCGATTCCCGATATGAGATACGGAATGCGTGTGACTGCCTTCCCCTGAAGGATGGTGTAGCCGTATCCCCTAATCTTCACGTACGTCTCCAAGAGGCCAGAACCGGGGCTGAAGAATCCTGCCCATGCTCGAGTGAGGAAAAATGCCATATGTGAAAGCACTCTGCGCTTACCTATTGCGCGGTCTTCTGTTATTCCAAGATTCTTGCTCGCAAACAGAAGCGGGACGAGTACGAAGAGAAGTATGCCGATGAGCTTAGTTAGTATCTCTGGATCAATCGAAACCACAGCTAGAGAGCCTATGGCCGTTGCGGGTACGGCAATGAGGGTAAGGATGAGAACATCTCTCCATGAAACTCCGAGATTTTTATGCTGCCTGAAGCCGAGAATGCCTCCTACCTTGTAGCCAAGATCGCCAAAATTAAAGGTGCCGAGCGCGACGGCAGGAGGAATACCGAGGAGAAGCATTATGGGAAGAACGATGAGGCCGTAACCACCTGCGATACTCCCAATAAATGCTCCACCGAAACCGAGGAGGAACATGACTATCTCGTTTAGGAACGGCATGGAGATAAGTATACTGGTCAACTATAGGTTCTAACCAAATTTACTCGTTGTACTCATATTGCATACACCCATTGGCTTTCCTGTCCTCTACTTCCCTACCACTCGTCTACGACTTGTAGGAAATGTGAGGCTCTGCTTTCTAGTAATGAGGTTCTAACCTCATGTAGCCAGTTCCACTAAAATGAAGAACAAATATCGAGTTGAGCTTTTTTATGTATCGTCATAACTGCTGAGTATATTCATTATATGATGGTTCAGAAAAGAATCTATCCCACCTATGGTAGAGCTCTACTGCTAAGGCTAGGTGAGCAATTTTATTTTGAAATGTAAGAGGCAGGTTCTTTGGCATAAAGAGATCGATAAAACTTCGTGCCAAATTCGCAAAGAGATATTCTCGCAACAGGAAGTGACCTTCCTTTGCTAGGAGATTCATTTCTCCAATTAATTCTAAGAACTTTTTCAACTCTAGATATATGTTCACCGACTTGTTTTGAACTCCATTCGCTCCTCTTCTCTGCCATGATGTTTTAAAAAGTTAAGATACTATCTCTTCACCAACGCGGGCAGCTTTTTCCCCACACGCACCTGCGGCGTAGAGCAAAAGGAGGAATAGATCGTTCTTGTTTACTACAGCCATAAGCCCATTCTACTATAGGCTAACTTGATGCAATTAGGTGCAAGCCCTGCGGAAAGCAGGCATCTCGTGTACAATTCTAATCTCCCAGCCTAGTTTTGAGTACCCTGTCGGTACGTATTGGCTTTCGTGTACTCATGGTGATACCCAGTCATCTACCACTCGTAGGAAATATAAAGAGCTGCTTGGTATCAGCAAGATTCTTATATCGGATAACAACCTCCACCAGAGTTTCATGAACAGGCACGTGCGTGCCTGTTTGTGAATATTACTCAAAATCAAGGAGGAGAGGGGTGTGGTCAGACACATCATCTCCGAGCACTTCAAAATCTCGTACCGTCACATCGCTACTCACCAGTACGTAATCAGCATACCGCGGTCCTTTGTTGTAGCGCGCAGAGCGTGTCGAGGTAATGCCGTATTCCCGAGTGAGATTGCGAAGAGGTATATCTTCAAGAATACCCATGCTCTTTGTATCTGGCAGCAGATTAAAGTCACCGCACAGCACGCGCCTCCCGGAGAATTGAGTAATATAGGTAGCAAGGCGCGAAGACTGCTGAATGCGAGCATCAGAGTCCTCCTTGTCCCCTCCTCCTGAGGTGCCGTGGAAATTGAATATATGGAACGGGTGTGGAGTGTCGGAAAGGGTGAGGGACTGGACGAGCCGTGGATGGTCCCACGTCCGATCTTCAGGCGGAATGTATCCCTCTTCGCGATACACACACAGAGCGTCCTCATGGGTAACCGAGAGGTTTGGACGCACGAAAGTGGCTATCCCATATTCTTTACCAAGCGTTGGGCGAAAGTAGCCAGTGTGACCAGGAAGAAATTCAACAAGAAACGCATAGAGTTCTGGATTTGTTTGTATGCCACTTGCCCCCACGCGTACAGACGAGGCATTTTGAAACACTTCTTGAAAGCAGAAAATATCTGTGGTTTCTCGCTCACGCACAAGAAATGTAATGAGCTCTTCTTTGAGCCTGCCACCCCACATGTTCAGCGAAATGAGCCGCATATCGCTACGAAGGCGCGTCCGTAAGAGTTTTAATGACGCCTCGCACTCGTTCCAAATCATCATTTGCAATGAACGCATCGTAGGTTCCTGAAGTGACGTGCAGAACCGCTTTTTCAAGATAGGCGATGCCGGAGGCAATTCGCTCGTCTTGATCTTTTCGGAGTGTGTCTTCAGCCCCGCCTGCAGCAACATGAAAATCAATGCGCGAGGAAAGACGCGAAACCATTTCATCAAACGATGGTGGCAGAAGAAACACAGAAAGATAGTGAAGGTCTTTATATTCGGGAAGACGCTCTTGTATGTCCCGATACGCGAGTGCATCACCTTCAGCATAGACTCGTGCGCCTGGTGCGCGTGCCGCCTCTATGGCTGAGCGTCGTATCGCCCGGCCTTCCCCATACGTATCCTTATGATATGCAAACTCTCCGTGCGCGAGCGCGGTGTCAAACTCTTCCCGATTTATGAATTCATAGTCATGCCCATGCTGCTCATCCGGACGTGTCAAACGGGTGGTCACCCGCGGCAGCCGCACGTACCCGCGCTCTTCGAGCATTTTTCCAATAGTACTCTTTCCTCCCCCTGATACCGATGAGAGTACAATAAATCCACTCCCTGCTTTTTCTTGAAGACGATTAAGAGACATCTCCTCCAGGGTACGACTTGATGCGTGGTGAGGGATAGGCAACCCTTCGCGCTGCGCGAGCGCGCTCGCAATCGTACTAAGTGCCGCATCAAAACGCGCACCAAGCATCCGGAGTCGTTGAGGGGAATCCTCCGGCTGCGGCAGTAGCTCGCTCATAACGCCGGCAGTATAGCACGATGCACTTTGCCTTCGGCACTCTTTCGCTTATACTCGCCGCATGCTTACTAACGGACAGCGAAGTATTTGGTCGATAGGCTCCTAACGCCTCGATTCCTCTCCTCTCTTACTCCTTCGACATACCGTCGATACTCATTCTCTCTTCATGCTACAAAACCTCTCTGATTCTTCGATTCGCAAACTCCTTATCGCGCTTGCGATCTATATCACTGCGCTCATCGCTTCAAACATCATGGGCTTCAAGCTCATGCCCTTTATCTTCGGCTCACATCTCTCGGTAACCGTCTTTATGTTCCCTCTGGTCTTCCTCATGACGGACATAGTGGGAGAGGTGTACGGGAAGAAAGTCGCGAAGTTCTTCGTGCTTGCCGGAATCATCTCAACGGTGCTCTGGATTCTCTTTAGCCTTATCGCAACGGCGATGCCCTGGGCCGAGAAAGCACTCTGGGTGAAGGACCATTACGACACTATGCTCGGCGTATCAATACGCATTGCGATTGCGTCGGTCATTGCCTTTACGATTGCCGAGTACCAGGACGTGCTCTCATTCTTCTACTTCAAAGCGACGTTTGGCGAGCGGTGGTTCTGGCTTCGATCAAACCTCTCAAACCTCTGGTCCCAGCTTCTGGATACCGTACTCTTCATGAGTATTGCCTTCTACGGCGTCTATGAAACGCCGGTACTCATCTCCGCCACCCTTACCTGGTGGCTCTTCAAGGTAGGTATGGGCTTCCTCTATACTCCCCTCTCCTATCTTGGCATTCGTCTCCTTCGCGAAAAAGAATCAACGCATGCAGGTTAAACCCATACGGACCCGTATCTTCAAAAGACGCGAAAACCTCGCGGACTTCATTGTCGCGCACATTCCAAAACTCTCCGACGATTCTGTGCTCATCGTCACTAGCAAGATTGTGGCACTCGCCGAGGGACGTACTGTCCCTATCATCGATGAGCATACCCGTGAGAAAGCGATACGTGCTGAAAGCGAGTTTGCACTCCGCACTGAGTACACGTGGCTCACGCTAAAAGACGGCCTGTTGATGGCGAGCGCCGGTGTAGACGAGTCAAACGCTGAAGGTGAAAACGTTATTCTTCTTCCGAAAGATAGTTACAAAGCTGCCGCAACGCTCCGCAAGGAACTCATGAAGCACTACAGACTCAAGCGACTTGGCATAGTAATTCCTGATAGTCGCGTAGTGCCGCTGCGCCAGGGCGCTATAGGCGTTGCCATGGGATACGCGGGAATTAAAGGCATTAGGGATTATCGTGGACTCCCTGACCTTTTCGGACGCGAATTTAAAGTATCCCGCTCAAACATTCCCGATATGCTCGCCTCCGCAGCGGTCCTTGTGATGGGCGAAGGGACCGAGCGCTGTCCGCTTGCTCTCGTGACCGGCGCGCCCGTTACATTCACCAATCGAGTAAACCGCAAAGAAGTAACGATTGCTCCCGAGCATGATATGTATAGACCGTTCTTTCAAGAAATCACACGCCGCGAACGAAAGTTTGGTTCTCCCCCTCCCTACAAGCGTCCCGCGCCGCCACGTCGGAAGAAGAAGTAGCTCCAAGCGTATCCCTGTGCTATAGTCCGCGTACTAAACGATTCCCTTGATTACCTCAGACCGCATCCGCATCAACCGTGAGATTCGTGCCCGCGAACTCCGGGTCATAGGCGCTACAGGAGAAAACCTGGGCGTGCTCTCCTTGGAGAAAGCATTGAAAGCGGCAGAAGACGCCGGACTCGACCTCATTGAGATATCGCCAAACGCGGTCCCACCCGTTGCGAAAGTGATGGATTATGGTAAATTCCAGTACGAGTCGAAGAAGAAGGAAAGTGCGGCCCGGGCTAAAGCTAAGGTCTCAGAGACCAAGGAAGTCCAAATAAAGGTCGGCACGGGGGAAAACGACATGCGTTTAAAGGCCAAAAAGGCGGCTGAGTGGCTCGCCGAAGGGCATCGCGTTCGCGCGGAGCTCTATCTTAAGGGCCGATACAAGGGCATGGATGAAGCCTTCCTGAAGCAACGGCTCGAGAAGTTTCTTCTTCTCATACCGTTTGCGTACCGTTCTGCGGAGCCCATTGCAAAGTCCCCCAAGGGATTTGCAGGGATCGTGGAGCGCGATCCGGCAGCCGCAAAAAAACCAACTACCGAAAAAAATGAAAACTAACAAATCATATACTAAGAGACTTCGTGTGACGCGCACGGGAAAAGTCGTTGCACGAAAGTCCGGGCAGGATCATTTCAATGCGAAAGAACGTGGTCGCACCAAGGGCGCAAAGAAACGCTCGGTAACGCTTGCGCTCGGAAAGCGTATTCGCCGTCGTTTTCTCAAGACCGCCTAAAGTACTTTTCTTATTTTTCTTACGAGCGCCTAATCCCTAGTCATATGCCACGAGTAAAAGGAGGTCAAATATCGCTGAAGCGCCGCAGAAATGTCTTAAAGCGTGCCAAGGGCTACCGCCACGAACGAAGCAAGAAGGAGCGTCGCGCCAAGGAATCCCTGGTACACGCGGGCAAGCAAGCATTTGCGCACCGTCGCGACAAAAAGAACGAGTTTCGCCAACTTTGGATTGTGCGCTTAAACGCCGCGCTCCGTGAGAATGGTTCTGGCTCCTACAGCACCTTTGTCGCAAAGCTCAAAAAAGGAGGTATCGCACTTGACCGCAAGGTGCTCGCGACGCTCGCCAAGGATAGACCAGAAGTCTTCGGACGCATTCTTGCGAAAATCAAATAGCGTTTCTTTCATCCGATATAGTAACATCGTATGTTACTATA